>NZ_RZQA01000109.1:0-10703 GCF_004022915.1 Mesorhizobium sp. M7A.F.Ca.US.006.04.2.1 | reverse complement strand
GTTCCTGATCAGCAAGGACATCAAGGGCTGGGGCTCGGAGACGATCGGCACCGATGCCGGCAAGGCCGGTGGCATGGAGCCGCCATTCCCGGCGCACACGCTGATGCACAAGGCCAACCGCTACGGTCTCGCCAGCCTCTGCAACCTCGACCAGCTGCCGCCGAAGGGCGCCATCCTGATCGCGGCGCCGCTCAAGATCGAGCACGGCACCGGCAGCCCGATTCGCGCGCTGGCGCTGGTGTCGAAGCAATAAAGCGAGGTGGGTCTTCGGGAGAAGATCATGCGAGAAGGCGAAACCGGGTTGATGGCAGGTAGAGGGTGGCAGGCTTGTAGCGCTAGCGCCCTACGGCGCCCCCCTCTGTCCTGCCGGACATCTCCCCCTCAAGGGGGGAGATTGGCCTTCACAATGGTTTTCGCCAATCTGCGACGTTGCAGGATTGAGTGGGGCGCCGAAGCTGCCAATCTCCCCCCAAGAGGGGGAGATGGCCGGCAGGCCAGAGGGGGGCGCCGTAGAGCGCAATTCCACGCGATTGAACTCCACTGCCCGCAAGCAAAGAGCAACCGCCAATGACCGCCCCCGATCACATCATCGTCGGCAGCGGCATCAACGCGCTGGTCTGCGCGGCGATGCTCGGCGGCAAAGGGGCGCGTG
Source organism: Mesorhizobium sp. M7A.F.Ca.US.006.04.2.1 (assembly GCF_004022915.1). Taxonomy (NCBI): domain Bacteria; kingdom Pseudomonadati; phylum Pseudomonadota; class Alphaproteobacteria; order Hyphomicrobiales; family Phyllobacteriaceae; genus Mesorhizobium; species Mesorhizobium sp. M7A.F.Ca.US.006.04.2.1. The sequence goes on along the minus strand of NZ_RZQA01000109.1, from coordinate 10,051 downwards.
TGCTCGTCCTGGAGCGCAACGACCGCATTGGCGGTTGCTTGCGCACCGAGGAGATCACCGCACCCGGCTTCATCCATGATGTGATGGCGACGACCTTCGTGCTGTTCATCACCTCGCCGGCCTTTGCGGCACTGGGCGCCGATCTCGCGCGCCACGGGCTGGAGTTCTGCCACACGGGCACGCCGACGGGCGTGCTGCGGCCGGATGGCAGCCATGCCGTGCTCAGCACCGACCGTGCCGCCAACATCGCCGCCCTCAACGCAATCGCGGCAGGCGACGGTGACCGGCACGCGGATGATGTCGGCGGCATCGAACGCAATGCCGGCCTGCTGTTCGGCTTGCTCGGCGGCAGCCTGTGGTCCTACCCGACAGCGAAGCTGCTTGCCGGTGATGGCTGGCGGCGTGGCCCGCGCGGCCTTGCCGCCTTCCTCGGCGAAGCTCTGGTGCCGGCGCGCGGCTGGCTCGAAAACACCTACCGGTCCGAAACCATCCGCGCGCTGTGGGCACCCTGGGTACTGCATGCCGGGCTTGGACCCGAGGACGCCTTCTCCGGCCAGATCGCCAAGGTGATCGCCTTCGCACTTGAGGCGGCCGGAGCACCGATCGTCAAGGGTGGGGCAAAAAACCTGCTGGCGGCCTTCGAGGCTTTGATTCGGGAACGCGGCGGCGATATCCGCACCGGCGCCGATGTCGCTTCGATCGTTCAAAACAATGGCCGGGCAACCGCCGTGCGGCTGGCCTCGGGCGAGACAATCAATGCCGACAAGAGCGTCATCTGCTCGGTTACGCCAACGCAGCTCTATGGCAGGCTGCTTGGCACGGATGCACCCAAAGCCGATGTCGAGGCGACGCAAAAGTACCGCTACGGCAAAGGCAATTTCCAGATCCACTACGCCTTGGACAAACCGCCCGCATGGCCGGGCGAAGGCTTGGATAAGGTGGCGTTGCTGCACCTCACGCCCGGCCTGGATGGCGTCTCGAAAGCTTGCAACGAGGCGGCGCGCGGCATGCTGCCGGAGGTGCCGACCATCTGCGTCGGCCAGCCGCACGCGCTCGACCCGTCGCGCTGCCCGGAGGGCAAGGCGATCCTGTGGCTGCAACTGCCAGAGGCGCCTCGCCACATCAAGGGCGACGCGGCCGGCAAGCTGCAGGCGCCGGCAGACGGGCAATGGACCGATGTGCTGCGCGAAGCCTATGCCGACCGCATTGAGGCGATCCTCGCCAGCCATATCGAAGGCTTCAAGGACAGCGTCATCGCGCGCCGCGCCTATTCGCCGGCCGATCTGGAGGCGATGAACATCAACCTGGTCGGCGGTGACCCCTATGGCGGTTCCTCGACCATCGACCAGTCTTTCCTGTGGCGGCCGTTCAAGACCAGCCGCAACCATCAGACCGGCATCAAGGGTCTCTACCATATCGGCGCCTCGACCCACCCGGGTGCGGGTCTCGGCGGCGGTTCCGGCTTTCTCCTGGCGGGGAGGCTGTGATGGAAGAGAAGGTCGCGGAAAAGCGCCAGCGCATTTCGACCCTGGGGCAGATCGGGCTGCAGCAATTCGCGCCCTATCTGATGAACCGCATCATGGGCCGCTACAACGCCACCTTGCGCGACGATTTCCGCAAGCAGGGCCTGACCATCCCGCAGGTCCGCACGCTCGCCGTGCTGTCGGTCACCGACGGTATCACCGTCAACGACCTCTCGGTCTATACGGTCATCGAGCAATCGACCTTGAGCCGGACCCTCGATACGCTGGAGGGCCAGGGTCTGGTGCGACGCGAGCAGGGTGTCACCGACAGCCGAATCCGCCATGTGTTCCTGACCGACGAGGGCCGCGCCGAGTTCACCCGCGCCTGGCCGGCCATGCACGACGCGTTCGAAGCGATGTTCGACGACATCGACGATGCCGAATATTCCGCGCTCATCGCCACGCTTTTGAAGATGCTGAAGAACATTCGCAAGCACGACATCTAGACCTACGCGCCGCCAGCGCTGGCGGTAACGGAAGGGAGAAAAAGAATGGCCGAACGGTCTTTTGCCAGGGAAGTCGAAAAACTCAGGCTCGGTGCCGGCGAGGAGTTTGCCGGCGAAGGCATTCTCGCCATCACCAAGGCGCTGCTGCAATGCGGCGTCGGCTATGTCGGCGGCTATCAGGGCGCGCCGATCAGTCACCTGATGGACGTGCTGGCCGACGCGCAGGACATTCTGGGCGAGCTCGGCGTGCATTTCGAAGCCAGCGCCTCGGAAGCCACTGCCACCGCCATGCTGGCGGCGTCAGTGCATTATCCCATTCGCGGTGCGGCGACCTTCAAGTCGACGGTCGGCACCAACGTCGCCTCCGACGCGCTGGCCAATCTCGCCTCCGGCGGCGTCACCGGCGGCGCGCTGATCATCGTCGGCGAAGACTATGGCGAGGGCTCCTCGATCATGCAGGAGCGCAGCCATGCCTTCGCCATGAAAAGCCAGGTGTGGCTGCTCGACCCGCGACCCAACCTGCCGTCGATCGTCAAGGCGGTGGAGGATGGTTTCGAGCTGTCGGAGATTTCCAACACGCCGGTCATGCTGCAGGTGCGCATCCGCTGCTGCCACGTGCATGGCCATTTCATCGCCAAGGACAACAAGCGGCCGCCGATGACGGTCGCCGATGCCCTCGACGCGCCGCGCCGCGACACCGGCCGCATCGTGCTGCCGCCCGCCTCCTTCCTGCATGAGAAGGAGAAGGTGCAGAAACGCTGGCCGGCGGCGGTCGACTTCATCGCCAAGAACAAGATCAACGAGTTCTTCGGCTCGGACCATGGCTCGGTCGGCATCGTCATGCAGGGCGGCATGTACAATTCGGTCATCCGCGCGCTGCAGCGGCTCGGCCTTGCCGACACCTATGGCGACACCGACGTGCCGCTCTATGTGCTCAATGCCGTCTATCCCTTGATCGATGACGAGTTCCTGTCGTTCTGCGAGGGCAAGCAGTCGGTGCTGGTCGTCGAGGAAGGCCAGCCCAACTACATCGAACAGGCCTTTGCTTCGATGCTGCACAAGGCCGGTCGAGGCACCAGGCTGGTTGGCAAGGAGCATCTGCCGATGGCCGGCGAATATACCGGCCAGGTCATGCTCGACGGCATCGGCGCCTTCCTGCGCGCCGAGGCGCCGCATCTGCTGCCGGGCGAGGTGCGCGCGCCCAACAAGGTCGGCGACGGCGTTGATGCAGCCGACCTCATCAATGTCGTGCCGGGCCGTCCGCCGGGCTTCTGCATCGGCTGCCCGGAACGGCCGATCTTTGCCGCGACAAAACTGGTCGAGCAGGAGCTCGGCAAGCATCACATCGCCTCCGACATCGGCTGCCATCTGTTCTCGATCATGCCGCCTTTCGAGCTCGGCGCCACCACCATGGGCTACGGGCTGGGCCCGGCCTCCGCCTCAGCCTTCAATTCGCCTGATGCCAAGCGGCGTTCCATCTCCTTCGTCGGCGACGGCGGCTTCTGGCACAACGGCCTGACCTCCTCAATTGGCAACGCGGTGTTCAACAAGAACGACGGCGTCATCGTCATCGTCGATAATTTTTACTCGGCCGCCACCGGCGGCCAGGACATCCTCTCGTCCCGCGCCGGCAACAAGACCAAGTCGACGAAGCATCCGATCACCGAGGCGGTCAAAGGCATGGGCGTCAAATGGCTGCGCCATGTCGACCGCACCTATGACGTGACCAAGATGCAGGACACGCTGCGCGAGGCGCTGACGACGGAGGAGAAGGGGCCGAAAGTCATCGTCGCCTCGTCCGAATGCATGCTCAACCGCCAGCGCCGCGAAAAGCCGCTGGTCGACAAGGCGATCAAGGGCGGGACCCGTGTCGTGAAACCGAAGTTCGGCGTGGATGAGGACATCTGTACCGGTGACCATGCCTGCATGCGGCTGTCCGGCTGCCCATCGCTGTCGGTCAAGTCGCTCGACGATCCTTTGCGCGACGATCCGGTCGCGCATATCGACCAGAGTTGCGTCGGCTGCGGCAATTGCGGCGAGGTCGCCGATGCGGCGGTGCTCTGCCCGTCCTTCTATCGCGCCGACGTCGTCCACAATCCAAGCCGCTGGGATCGCTTCCTGGAAGCCGCGCGCCGCGCCACCATCAGCCTGTTGCAGCGTCGCCGCGAAAGCCGGCGCCTGACTTTCGCCGATGCTTGACGCCGTCCCCCCACTTCGCGCCCACGCCGGCGCTCAGGATGGTGAGCGTGTCATCAAGCTCGCCGTGCTGGCGGTCGGCGGCCAGGGCGGCGGCGTGCTCGCCGACTGGATTACCGATGTCGCCGAGCGCAACGGCTATGTCGCGCAGTCGACCTCGGTCGCCGGCGTCGCCCAGCGTACCGGCGCCACCATCTATTATGTCGAGATGGCCCGCGACACCGGCCGGCTGCCGGTCTTTGCGCTGTCGCCCTCGCAGGGCGACGTCGACATCCTGATCGCCGCCGAATTGATGGAAGCCGGCCGTGCCATCATTCGCGGCTTCGTCACGCCCGAGCGCACCACGCTGATCGCCTCGTCGCACCGCATCGCCGCCGTGTCGGAAAAGATCGAACCGGGCGATGGCCGGGCCTCGTCGTCGAAGGTGCATGCAACGGCGGAAGCCGCATCGAAGCGCTTCATCGCTTTCGATATGGAGAAGATCGCCGCCGACAATGGCTCGATGATCTCGGCCAGCCTGCTTGGCGCGCTGGCGGGATCCGACGCCCTGCCGTTCACGCGCGAGAGCTACGAACAGGCGATCGGTGCCGGCGGCCGGGGCGTCAAGGCCAGCCTCGCCGCCTTCGGTGCCGCGTTTGACCGTGCGCGCGGCACGGCGGCACCGGCGCCTAGGCCGGCCGAGCCCGCGATTGTCGAATCTGCCCTGGGCGCCGGACAGGTGAGTGGCCCGCAAAACCTGCTGCAAGGCTGGCAGGCCTTGGCTGTCCGTATCGATCTGTTGCCGGTGGCCGTGCGCGACATGGCGCTTCGAGGCTTGAGAAAGGTCGTCGACTATCAGGACATCGCCTACGGGCGCGACTATCTCGACCGGTTGGACAAGGCCGTCGCGCTGGACGGGCCGATTCAGGGCTATGGCTTGTCCATCGCTGCCGCCAAGCATCTGGCCAATGCGCTGTGCTACGACGACATGATCCGCGTCGCCGATCTCAAGACACGTTCGACGCGCGACAAACGCGTGCGCCGCGAGGTCGGCGTCAAGGATGGCTCGATCCTGCAGGTGACCGAATATTTCCATCCGCGCATCGAGGAGTTCTGCGGCACGCTGCCGGCGGGTCTGGGCAGCTACATCGAGGACCGGCCGAAGCTCGCCGCCTTTCTCGACCGCCGCATCAACCATGGCCGCCGCATCCGCACCGACAGTTTTGCCGGCTTTGCAGCACTCTGGTTCATCGGCGGCCTGCGCCGCTGGCGCCGCAGCCTGCTGCGCCACAAGGTCGAGGTCGCTCATCTCGATGGCTGGTACGCGCTGGCGCTCGACCATGTGCCCCAGGATTACGCACTGGCCGTCGAGATCCTCAATTGCCGCCGGCTGATCAAGGGCTACAGCGACACCCATGCCCGGGCGCAGTCGAAATTCGACCGGGTGCTGTCCGCGCTCGACATGGTCAAGGGCCGCACCGACGCCGCCGACTGGATCCGCCGCCTGCGCGAGATGGCGCTGAAGGACGAGAAGGGCGACATGCTCGACGGTGCGCTGAAGACCGTGGCGACGCTGGGGCCAGATAAAATCGGCTGAGATAACTAGCGAGCATCTACCGATTGGAGCGGCGCCAGCCCATGCAGCGGCGCCGCTTCCGGGAACAGATGCAGCAGCCCTGAATCGACGCGCCGGCGCAGATGTGCGTCCACTTCGGCCCGATCCTGACAACCATGAAACCTGCCGCCGCAACGGTCGCGCAGGCGCACGAGGTCGGCCATGACAGGCGACATCGGCAGGCCGGCAGCGTCGAGCAGGCTCGCGCTGAGGAAGCCGACGTCGAGCGGGGCCAGGTCAGGCATCGGATGGCGCAAAGGATGGTTGAAGGTGGTGAGCGTGTAGAAAGTGCGATAGGCAAGCGAGCCAGGGGTCGCCAAGGCGTCGTCCCCGGCGATCGCGTCGACGAACGGCTTGGTCGCCGACGACTGGTGATCGCCGAATTCGAGCACCACGGCGCCGCGTTCACCGGCATCCGCTTGCCTCTTGTCGAGGAAATCCTGGAAATCGCCGCGCGCTACCGCCATCCGGCGCAGATACTCATTGGCCTGGAAATCGCCCGAGAAAGGCTCGCCCTCGACCTTCAGCCCGGGCTCCATCCGCCCCTCATAGGGTGAGTGCGGAAACATGGTCTGGATTTCGAGGAACAGCGGCCGGCCGTCTTCCCTATGGTGCCTGGCGATGAATGCCTCGGCCGCCTGGTAATAAAAGTTGTCGCGCAGGTGATAGAAGGGCGCGGCGATGTCCTTGATGTCGAGCATGGTCTCGAAACCGATCGATTTCAGGAACGGCCCTTCATTGACGAACGAAAAGTCCATCGGCGTCATCACGACAGTCCGATATCCGCAGCGCGCCAGCACCTCCGGCAAGGCTCCGGCGACCTTGTCCTGCAGGGTGATGGTCAGATAGGGGCTTCGCCAGCCGAAATCGGTGGCCGACAGGCCGGTCATCAGCGACAGATTGGTGATCCAGGTGCCGCCGCCAAACGTCTCGACCTGCATCTGGTGCGGCGTGCCGGCCCCCGGTGCGAATCTCTGCAGGAATCCCGCGCCGTTGCCGACCTGCGGAAAATAGCCGGGATCGGACTGGCTTTCGCTGAGCACGAAAAAGACGTCGGGAAGATCAGCCCGGTCGCCGCAATCGACCGTGTCGGCAAAAGGCGGCTGCGGCGCCACGGCTTGCAGCCGCTTTTCGAAGCCCGATTCTACAACGAGGTTGTGCAAATCCAGCAGCGAGACGAAGAAGGCCGACATGTGCCGGCCCTGCATGTAGTAGAAATAGCGGTCCTTCGAGGCCTCGGCCGGAAAGGTCAGCGGCACCAGAACGACGAGCGCCGCCATGACCAGGACGCGTGCCGACACCGGCCAGCCGATTTTCCGATCGATCCGGAACAGAAGCATCGCCACCCCGATGCCGAGCCCCAGGGCAATGACGACCGGCGCGATCAGATGGAGGTAGGAGCCGAGCAGGAAACGATACACTTCCGGGTCCCTCGACACGAAGACCGTGTCGTAGAAGTGCAGCGAAAATCCTTTCAGCCGGAACTTGATCGCCGAAACCACGGTGACGAAGGCAATGCCCATCCAGGCGAGGTAGCCGGAAAAGGCAAGGCGCCCCGAAGCCAGGAACAGAAGTCCGGCAAGGGCAGCCACCAGCGCCAGCGAGAACGGCACCGACAGCCATTCGTGCTCGGCCCGTCCGGCGGCGAAGACGCCTGCAAGGCTGACCACGGCCAGCGTCAGCGGATGGCAGAGCACCCGTCCAAGACCTTGAAGCTGAACCACAGATTTTCCCACGAAGATGCCTGAGCATAGTTTCGGGAAATTCTTCGATTATTTGCGGGCTAAGAACAAATGTATAGTGGATTTAACCTTAACTCGGCTGGTCGGGATTGTCCGGTGCGCGCCAGCGCTCGCGCGGGGCCGCCCCGAAAGGTGCCTGGCCCCGCGGTGCTTCGATCAGTAATGGTGCCAGTGGCGCCAGTGATGATGCGGATGCCAGACGTAGGCCGGACCGTGCCAGTAGTGGTAGCGCGGGCGCACGACGACGACGCCGTTCGGCACGCAGCGGCCCCATCTGTTAGGGTGCCAGCCGATGCCGCAGCCCCAGCGGACATGCTCGACCAGTGCCGGGGTGGCTGGCTTGGCAACGGACACGATGGGCATTGCGCTGGACGCGGAGGCTGTCACGACAGTTCCACCGATGGCCAGGATAGCGGTTGCTGCATAGTTTTTCAGGCGACTCATAATTGGACTCCGAGTGCTTTCGACGATGAAGATGGCCGTCCTGTATGGTGCACAGGGCAGGCTTGTCCCTTCGCATCGTTAAACGGCGTCTCCGGCCTTTTCCGTCGGTCGTCATGGCGATTTTTTTGGCGTAACGGTGGCGCGGCGTTCCATATGGCGCAGCAACGCCTGTGCCAGCACGCTCCGGTTTTCAGGCGATGTGCTCGCCGCGAAGTCGACAATGGCCTGTTCAAGCCGGCTGCGCACCGTCACATCGGCATTGCGTGCCCGTTCCAGGGCGGCGGACAAGGCGGCCTTGTCCATGACAGGCTGCTGCAACAGGTCCGCTGCCTCCTGCCTCGCCTGCTGGCCATCGAGAATGATCTGACTGGACTGCACGCGAGCCTGGCGCAGCGCCTCGCGGAACGCCTTGCGGTCCTGGTTGGCAAGCTGTCGGCCAGCCGATTCCAGCGAGACAGCCGCGCCCGCTTTGGCATTTCTCAGCCAGACCGCGCCGCCGACGAATGCGCCCGCAAGAAAGACGTTCAGCACCACGGAAGTAATGACCAGACCACGGATCCAGCGCGGGCTCATAGGTTTTCCTCACCGTTCTCGGCATCCGGGCCGGCATCGCCAAACGCCGTTACATCGGTATCCAGCACATAGTGGTCCGGCTGGACCTCCGGCGTGACGATGGTCACCAGGGCCAGTCCTGCCACGGCACCGGCCAGACCAATGCCGGCAAGTCCAAGTCCCAGCCACCAGAACCACTGACGCCGGCGCTGGACGAGGTGCCGGCCGGCAGCCTGCAGAATGCTGCTGTGCAGTGCCTTGTCCGGGGCGTCGACGCGGTAGCTGTCGAGCAGCGCGTCAAGTGTCCCGGCCTGCCTCAAGATGGCCTCGCCCGCGTCGCTTGCGGCAAAGACCGTGCCGGCCATTCGCTCGGCCTCGGGCCATCGCCGCAAGTCGCCGCCATAGGCCTGCGCCAAGGCGGCAAAGCGCCTGGCATCCATTGCGGGTTCGTTCCTGGACCCTTCAGCCATGTGTCTCCCCCTTGCCCGTCGGCGCCGAGCGCCAGGCGGCACCAGCAAGGCGCAATGGCCGTGCTGCGTTGCTGCTTGCCCGGCGTTTACTCATCGGCGCCATCCTCCGCCAGGATCGCTTGCAGCGACCGCCGGCCGCGCGCGAGCAGGCTTTCCAGGGCATCGACGCTGATCTGCAGTGTCGCTGCCGCCTCGATATTGGACATCTCCTGATAGTAGACCAGAACGATCGCTTCGCGCTGGCGCGGCGCTATGGCTTGCAGCGCCCGTTCGACCCGATGGGCTTCTTCCTCGGAATGAGCATCGGGAAGCGGCGCAGGATCGGCGACGTCCGGCAGGTCGCCGGTCACCCACTCGCGCCTGCGACGCAGCCGGTCGTAGCAAAGGTTGAGCGTCACCCGGTGGATCCAGCTGTCGAAGCGCGCATTGCCGCGCCGCCAGCTCGCGGCATGGCGCCAGATCCGCACGAAGGTTTCCTGCGCGACATCCTCGGCCTCCGCCGCATCGCCGAGCATGCGCACGGCAAGCGCCAGGATACGCGGCAGCTTGCGCGCGACGAGCGTTTGCACGGCTGCCGGCTCGCCGGCGCCGACACGGCGAACCAGCTCCTCGTCCGGATCCGCAGCCATCAGTCGGCGCACTCCCGATGTTCATCGCGCGTCATTGCCTCTTGGTCATTGCTCTTGCTTGGGAGCGGTTTTGTGGCCCGGCAGTTCGTCGGCTGTCAGAATGCCATCGGCATTCTTGTCCAGCCGGGCGAAGCGCTTGGCGAAGAAGGCATCGAGTTCGGCGCGATCGATGAAGCCGTCATGGTTGGAATCGATCCGAGCGAAGGATCTGGCGGCGTCGCCCTTGACGTTGCGCTTCGCCTGAAAGGCCTCCCATTCCAGCAGGCTGATCTTGCCGTCGCCATCCGTGTCGGCCGCCATGATCGCCTTTTCGCGCCGCTTCTGGAATTTGGCCAGCGTGATGTCGGACCTGGTCCCCGACGCGCCTGGCGCGGCAAGTGGCGCGCCGGTCTGCGGTGCAGGCGGGGGCGTTGCCTGGGGAAGAGCCGCAACCGTCTGCAAACTCAAGGCAACGA
>NZ_RZQA01001099.1:0-1729 GCF_004022915.1 Mesorhizobium sp. M7A.F.Ca.US.006.04.2.1 | reverse complement strand
GCCGAGCAGTACACAGCAATTCAATTAGACAACGGGCTATCGAGGAACGCGGGAAAATCATCTTGGCTGGATCCGCACTAGGGGGCCACGGTTCTCGCGGGCGGGCTTCAATGGACGAAAGACATGAGATGCACCTTGCTGAACTTTCGAAATACGCTGTCCAGGGGACCGCGAAGCCGTGGACCTCAACTCTGTCATTGAACGCGTAACTGCGAGGGTTATCCACAGGTCGCCAAGATTGGTAAAACGCTCCGAGCTTCGTTAAGGTCTCGTTAACACTCTGAGAGCATCGTTTGCGTGGGTTCGGTTCGTCTGAACCCCTAATCGCCTACGAAGCCCGCTGCCTAACCCCAAGCCCCCCGCCCAGGCAGCGGGCTTACTTTTCCAAAGAGAGCCACGTTAGCAGACAGCGCTCACCGGCGGAGCCGTTCGCCAAAGGCTTGGCGGAACTGCGAGAGCTTAGCAGCCGGCATCGCTGCCCAATCATGTGCGCGGAAGCCGTCTGGTGGCGGTGCCACCGCCGCATTATTTCCGACTACCTGCTCGGAGAAGGCTGACGCGTCATGCATACTCTTGGGCCGGTCATGCCGAGGAGGCCAGCCTGACGCCAGGCGCTGTGTGCGCGATGATGGAACGATCGTTTATCCCGGGGAGCATCTCCTCGGGACGCAAGCATGGATCATTGCAAGATCGCGGCCATGGCGATCGCCAGGCGTTGAAAAGCCTTCCGCGCCGGGCACAGGGTGGCGGAACAAGCTGTGACCTCGAAGGTTGGGCCACGCAGACAGCTTCTAAGGCACGCGCATGGCGTTGGACAGAGACGGGGCGAAACTAGCGGCCGGATTGTCCGTCGCTGCATTAGCGGCACTAGCGGGATACAACGCCATCCGCGCCAAACGTGCGATCGCCAGCCTGACATGCGGACGTATGATGGCAATTGATGGTCTGCGCCTGCATTTTATCGAAGCCGGAACCGGCATGCCGCTGCTTCTCCTGCATGGCAATGGATCCATGGCGGAGGATTTCAAGTCGAGCGGCGTCTTCGATGAGGCGGCAAAGACCTACCGGGTGCTCGCATTTGACCGTCCCGGCTTTGGGCGAAGCTCACGTTCGCGCACCCGGCGCTGGTCCGCTTGCGACCAAGCCGACCTCATACATGCCGCCGCCGGCAGATTGGGTATTAAGAAATATCTCGTCCTTGGACATTCCTGGGGAGCCTGGATCGCCCTCGAGTTGGCGCGCAGGCATCCTTCATCGGTCGCCGGCATTGTGCTTGTCTCAGGCTATTACTATCCGCCACCGCGGCTGGATCTTGCACTGGCCGCACTCCCGGCATTGCCGGTGATCGGAACGGGGTTTCGCCACACCTTGTTGCCGCTGCTTGTGAGGCTGGCCTGGCCTTGGGCAATGGAAAAGATATTTCGACCCGCTATGATCGCCAGCGACTTCGCCGCATCCGCCAAGGATGCCGCCAGCCGCCCTTCCCAACTGCGGGCGGTTTGTTCGGAGTCAGCATCTATGCTGGCCGCGGCCCTGTCGGAGAAGGCCAGCTATAAGGACATTTCCGTACCGACCGGCATCCTGGCGGGATCTGGAGACCGGTTGTTCGATGCGGAACGGAATGCACGGCGCCTGCATGGCGAAGTTGGTGGGTCTCTCCTCGAGGTGATTCCGGGCGCTGGCCATATGGTTCATCAGAGCGCCCCGCAGGCAGTAGTCGGTATGGTGC
>NZ_RZQA01001098.1:0-1730 GCF_004022915.1 Mesorhizobium sp. M7A.F.Ca.US.006.04.2.1 | reverse complement strand
GTCGTCCACGGCCGGATCGGCAGGCTTCAGCATGACGCCATTGACGGTGACCGAACCGTCGGCCTTGGCGTTGACGATCCATTCCAGCCGGCCATCGGGCAGCGTCTTGCCAAAGCCCTTCGCCATGAGAGCGACTGGCACGTATTGGGCCACCTCCGGTTCCGACTTTGCCGCTTCCTGCAGGCCTTCGACAAGCTTGTCGAAGCCGGCGACATCGACGGTCACGCTACCTTCGGGCTTTTCGCCTGGGAATGTCATCTCGCCTTCCAAGGCGATCTCCGTATCCTTGTTCTTCACGGTGCTGTGGCCAAGCACGACCTTCGGCGTCTTGGCCATGAAGTCGGCCTTAAGCTGCTCGCCGAATTCGGCAGACAGCGGCGGATTCTTATTGAGATCAAAAGCTTCGATCGCCTTCTTCGCCATGCTGTCGAGATCGATATTGGCGCCGCCAAAGTTCAAATCGACATCGGTGGGCAACAACCCCACGCTCCAGCTCGGGAGAAGCTGGGTCGGCACGGTCAGTCCCGATGCCTTGATGCCGTAGGTGATCGTGCCGTTTTGGGCGACGCCGTCGGAGCCGAACACGGTGCTGAGCTGGGTGGCGCCGAAATTGCCGACCGGGCTTTCCACCGCGAAATCCTTGAAACCATAGGTCCCGTCGATACGCTGCCAAAGCGGTAAGGCGGCGAACAAAAGCGATTTGAGCTGCGCCTGGTTGGCCTTCAGCGTCGCCTCGTCCTCGTTGGCCACAGCAAATGCCAGAAGATCGAGCAATGGCTTGGTCCGCACGCCCTTGCCGCTGGCTTCGACCGATAGTTCCGGCGACCTGACGGTGACCGGGAATTTCAGCCCGCTCTCGGGGTCATCGAAATTGATCGCTTCGACAAACCTCGACACCTTCTGCGAGGTTGTGAAATCGACGCCCCCGGTCGCCGACTTGGTCGCGGCAACGGTCGCGATGCCAGCGCCGGCGCTGGCCTCCATGTGCTGCTTGGCATCCTTCGACGTCATCGTCATGCCGGCCATCGAACTGGTGCCGCTGGTGAAGGCCGCCAGATTTGGATCGTAGACGCCCGAGCCCTTGCCGTCCTTGATCGAAAACTGAGTGCTTTGCAGTCCTTCGGGTCCGTTGAACTCGAAGGAGGCGCTCTGGGAGAAATCCATCGAGACATCCCAGGATCCGTCGCTGCGCGGCTTGACCATCAGGGCATAGGGCGCAAAGTCGAACTTCAGCAGTTTCTGGTCCGGAAATGATGCGGCAAGTGCCTTGAAATCGTACAGGATCTTGTAGGCACCACCTTCCAGCGAAACCTTCAAAATGCCTTTGTCGATGGCCTGCTTGCCGACATAGCGGGACAAGTCGTCGGACAATTGCTTCGCACCCTGACTGTCGACGGTCTGACTGAGAGCAGGGGCACTCAACGCAAGAAGGAACACGAATGGCAGGGCACGGTTCACGCGAATTCTCCGTTTGACCGAGAAGAAAGGCTTTGTCCGTCTGGTATGAAATTACCGCTGCAACCGCAAGGTGAGATCGACAACGGCACCCGGGCAGGCAATCTCGATCAAAGCACCAGCCGCATCAGCGGCCGACCGGCCTTGCGTTCCAACAGCCTCTCGAAACCAGCCTTCTCGAAGACCCGCGACGAGCCGACGAACAGGCCGATCGAACGCGAATCGCGAGACAGATCTATCGGACAAGCCTCGAGCAGCCGTGCACCGTTCTGGCG
>NZ_RZQA01001097.1:0-1733 GCF_004022915.1 Mesorhizobium sp. M7A.F.Ca.US.006.04.2.1 | reverse complement strand
TCTCAACACCGGCTGCGTGCTGCGCTTCGACGAGAACGGCCAGATCCTCGAAAGCCTGTGGGACCAGGCCGGCGAGAAGCATCCGATGATCACCTCGATGCGCGAGCACAAGGGCATCCTCTATCTCTGCGGCATCTTCAACAACCGCATGGGCACCTTGCCCTTGAAAGGCGTCGATCCCGACTGGTTCAGCTCGGATTCCTACTGGGGCAGAAAGCCATGAGCGGTTTGAGCCAGCTTCTTGACCGCTTTCTCGGCCGTGGCGAGTGGGCAGTGACCGTGCCGACGCTCGACGGGCCGTTGCTGCCCAACCAAGGACTGGAGGAAGCCGAGCCGTTCGCCGGCCTCGCCGAGGCCGACAATCTCGTACGCACCGAAAAGGGCATTCTGGCAAGCAGCGCCAACCGGCTGATGCGCTTTAGCGCCGACGGCCATGCCGAAACCTTGCAGGAATTTCCGGGCGAGATCACCGCACTCGCCCATGCCCGCGGCATGACCGCGATGGCCATCGACGGCAAGGGCGTCGTCGTCCACGGCGGCCTGCATGACGGGCGCGAGGCGACGGGTGAGGAGGCTCGGCGCCTCTCCTGCATCACCGCTCTCACCTTCCTCGACAGCAACACCTTGCTGGTGGCCAACGGTTCGGCCTCAGTGCCGGCGAGCGGTTGGCGTCGCGACCTGATGCAGAAGAGCGTGTCCGGTTCGGTCTGGCGGCTCGATCTAAAAAACGGCCGGCTGGAGCTTGTCAGGGACGGCTTGGCCTGGCCGGCCGGCATCGCCACCACCGGCTCCAACCGCATCTACGTTTCGGAGGCCTGGCGCCACCGCGTGCTGGCGATCGACCTTGCCACCACGGCGACGCTGCCCGTGCTGGAGCATCTGCCGGCCTACCCCGCCCGCATCGCCCCGGCCTTCAACGCCGGCTATTGGCTGACCTTCTATTCCGTGCGCAACCAACTGGTGGAGTTCATCCTGCGCGAGGAGACCTACCGCACCCGCATGCTGGCGGAAGTCCCGGAGGCCTACTGGATGGCGCCGTCGCTCGGCTCATGGCGCGACTATCGCGAGCCCATGCAAGGCAGCCAGTTGAAGCAGATGAACGTGCTGAAGCCATACGCGGTGACAAGGTCCTACGGGCTGGTGGTTCTTTGCGACCAGAACATGAAGCCGCTGTCGAGTTTCCATTCGCGCGCAGACGGCAAGGTGCACGGGACGCTGAGCGCCTGCGAGCTGGGCGATGATCTGCTGGTCGCCTCGCGCGGCGGATCGAGGATCGTACGCGTGGCGAGCGCCGCCAGCGGCAAGCGAGGCTAAGCGATGTCGGACGCCAACATCATTGAACTCAGGGATGCCGCCAAGGCATTCGCGCGCATTCCGGCCTTCAAGAATGTCAATTTCGACCTGCGCAAAGGCGAAATCCACGCGCTGCTCGGGGAAAACGGCGCCGGCAAGTCGACGCTGACCAAGGTCATGGCCGGTGTCTTCAAGCTGACCGAGGGCAAGATGACCTTCGACGGCAAGGATGTGTCCTTCGCCACGCCCGCCGAAGCGCTGCGCGCCGGCATCGCCATGGTGTTCCAGGAAACCAACCTGGTGCCGGCCATGACGGTAGCGCAGAATCTCTATCTCGGCGAAGAGAAGATGTTCAACCGGTTGCGCGGCCTCTACATTCAGGCGCGGCAGTTCCTCGCCGGCATGGGCTTCCAGGTCGACCCGTCCGCGCAGGTCAGCAC
>NZ_RZQA01001096.1:0-1739 GCF_004022915.1 Mesorhizobium sp. M7A.F.Ca.US.006.04.2.1 | reverse complement strand
TTCCAGACCTATATTCTGGATGGCGGCTTCGATGGCTGGAAAGCCGCCGGCAGACCGGTGACGGCTGAGCCGACGAAGATCGCGCCAAGCGTGTTTCATGCCGATTTCGACTCCGGGCGCGTCGCCAGCCTCGCCGACATGCGCCGGATCGTCGACACCAGGGCAAGCCAGATCGCCGACGCCCGTGGGCCGGGCCGCTTCACCGGCACTGAACCTGAGCCGCGCGCGGGTATCCGCTCCGGCCATATGCCTGGCGCGCGCAATCTGCCCTATTCGGCGCTGTCGGAAAATGGCGAGCTGCTGTCGAAGGACCGCCTGCGCAAGGCGATCGAGGAGGCCGGCATCGATCTGTCGAAACCTGTCGTCACCTCATGCGGCTCCGGCATTACCGCAGCGGTGGTGACGCTGGCGCTGGAAACACTTGGCCATACCAACAACTGGCTTTACGACGGCTCCTGGACGGAGTGGGGCGGGCTTTCCGACACGCCTGTCGTGACCGGCCCCGTTGTGATCGGCAAGGAATGAAGACGATGGAAAACGGCGCGCTGGAAGATATTGACGTCACGGTGACGTTTCTCGAGATGCATGTGCCGCCGGCCTATTCGCCGCCGGTGCCCTACAACCGTCAGATCGCGCTGCTGAAGACCAAGGACATTCCGCTGCATTTCTACCGCTATCTGATGGACCGGGTGGGGCGCAAATGGCACTGGGTCAATGTGCTGAGGCTGGATGACGACGAGCTTGCCGCCGGCATTCATCGCGAGGATCGCGACATCAGGGTCCTTTATCTCGACGGCGCACCCGCCGGCTTCTTCGATCTCAAGCCGCATCTGCCGGAAGAAGTCGAGCTCGCCTATTTCGGCATGATGGAACATGCGACGGGACAAGGCATCGGCCGCTGGTTCCTGGGCTCCGCGATCGCTGCCGCATGGTCGCATGGGCCGAAGCGGGTGACGGTGCAGACCTGCACGCTCGATCATCCGGCGGCTCTGCCGCTCTACCAGAAGCTCGGCTTTGCACCGGTGGCGCAAAAGAAGGAAATCGTGCATCCGCTGCCTTTCGCCGAGCGCGCGGCCAGCGTCATGCGGCCCTAGCCGGAAGCTGACACCAGCTCGAATCTGAACCTGTCGTTCATCGGCCCTTCAGGCTGCTTTTGGCATGTTGCCCGCACCATCAATGCGGCCAAGGCCGAAGGAGACGAAGACATGCTGACCCGCCGTACTCTTGCCGCCGCGCTGATCGCGGCGATTGCCATGCCAAGCCTGGCCGCAGCCCAGGCGACAACGCCTTCGGCCGCGACGATCGAGCGGAAGCTCGAGGCGGCACCGCGTGTGAAATTGCGGCCGAACGAGCGCGTCACCATCCGGGAATTCAAGCGGCGCCCGGATTTGCGCCGCATGGCCCGCTCGATCGATATCCAGTCGATCAACTTCGCCTTCGGTTCGGCGGCTATTGCCAACTCGCAATACGACAAGATCGAGACTATTGCCGACGCGCTGCGGCGAATCCTGCGCCGCGATCCCGGCGCCCGCGTGCTGATCGAAGGCCATATCGACGCCGTCGGCTCCTTCCAGTCGAACCAGGCCCTGTCCGAACAGCGCGCCGCTTCGCTCAAGCGCACATTGGTGCGCGAATTTAGGGTGCCCGGCCATGCACTGGAAACGGTTGGTTACGGTGAGGAGTTTTTGCTGGTGCAGACGCAGAACGAAAACTGGCAGAATCGCCGGGTGACGCTGCGC
>NZ_RZQA01001095.1:0-1750 GCF_004022915.1 Mesorhizobium sp. M7A.F.Ca.US.006.04.2.1 | reverse complement strand
GCTCCGCGCCGTGGCAAGGGCGCACCGCGCCGCGCCGGCCGCAAGGACGACGACCGCAGCAGGGAAAAGGGCGGCGAGCGCAAAGCGCGCGAACGCCACGCCAAGCGCAGCGAAGACACGGCACCGGAAACAGTCCGCGAGGACCAGCCGGTGGCCGAGGTCGCAGCGGCAGCCGCCGACGTCGGCGAACGGCGCTCGCGCAAGGAAGCGATCCGTTCGGAAAACACCGAGCGCAAATCGTCCGATCGCAACGAACAGCGCGCACCGGAACGCGGCGATACCCGGCCGCAGCGAGACAACAGCCGCCCTGCCCGCCAACGTCACCAGGAAGACAACGATTCCACCGTTGGCTTCGGCGATGACATGCCGGCCTTCATGCGGATCGTCGCCAAGGTCTGATCCCGACCGCTTCGAAGGCAAGCCAGCCATCCGGCTTGCCTTCTCGATAGAGCTCCAGCCTGGTTCGCCCGTTACATCGGCCCAGGCATCATCTTGGTCGGTTTTTCCAGCATCGGAAACTCGGCCTTCGAGCATTTCACGTTCGGGTTCGTCGGACTGAACATGCCGTTCGGATTGTCTCCGAGCCAGGCATGAAGGTCGTAATGGACGAACTCCTTCGGGATGAGAGGGTAGTGCCCCTCCATCGGCCCCATGAAGGTTTGGCCAAACAGCTTCGGAGGCTCCTTTATGTCCGGCGTCAGAGGCACCAGCCATTCCGCGCCCACCAGCCGCAAACCCTTCTTGGTCGGTTCATAGATCAGCACGTTGGGGTGCATCGGGTCGAGCTTCTGGCCGACACTCGGGACATTGACGAAGTGAATACCCATGGCGCCCTTCGGGTAATCCATCGCGCCCGCTATCTTTTCTCCGCTGTAGTAGACGCAGCCGACCGTCGACAGATAGAGGTCGCGGACGGCAGCGGTGTAATCCTCATATTTGGCGAGCGACTTTTTCAAGGCTTCGATGTCGGCCTTGTTGGCGTCCTCGGCCCGAGCCGAAGCAACGTTCAGCCACGCGCCTACCAAACCTGTTAAAACGAGGACGCCACAGCGCCCAAGGCTGGCTGTTCTTGTCATGCATTCCTCCCAGATTTCTGATCTGGCCGTGCAAGACCGAGGCGGAAAAATGCTGATTGCGCGGCCGGTTACACCGCCTCATCCCCGCTGGACTGCCATGATGCTATTCCTTTCCATGGCCGCCGGAAAGCTATATTTTAGCAATAACTAAATCTATACCGTACCCATCCAGAGCGCCGATGTCAGCTCAAACAAAAACGGCCCCGCATGAGGGCCGTTTCGCATCCGCTTGCCGGACGGATCAGGTGAGCGGCGACAGCTGGATCTCGACGCGGCGGTTCTGGGCCCGACCTTCGGCTGTGGCATTGGATGCGACCGGGCGTGTCTTGCCGAAGCCTGTGACGGCGAAGCGCCGCTGATCCACGCCCTGACCGGACAGATAGTTCGCCACCGCCAAAGCACGACGCTGCGACAAATCGAAATTGTGCTGGTCGCCACCGGTCGAATCGGTGTGGCCGAACACGTCGACCGTGGTCTGCTTGAACTTCTTCAGCACCAGCGCGACGGAGTTCAGGACCTGGTAGAAGCCGGGCTTCACCGCATCCTGATCCGAGTTGAAGGTGATGTCGGACGGCATGTTGAGGATGATCTGGTCGCCGCTGCGGGTGACGCTGACACCGGTGCCTTCGAGCTGCCGGCGCAGTTCGGCCTCGTTCTGGTCCATCTTGGCGCCG
>NZ_RZQA01001094.1:0-1759 GCF_004022915.1 Mesorhizobium sp. M7A.F.Ca.US.006.04.2.1 | reverse complement strand
GGTCTCGACGATATCGAGGAAGCAACCGCTCTGCTGCGCCGGTTCAAGGGCAGGTCGCGCGAGGTCGCGGCAGCCATCGACGAATTCATGCTCGATTTCATGACCTTGGTCTTCGTCGTCGAAAACGGCGAAGAAGGTTTCGAAAGGCCGGTCCGCAAGCTCGCTCGCACCAGGCTTTCAAAGCTTGAGCGGCTGGTGACTGTAACGGCGGAGGAAAAGCCGGCTTCCAGCGCCGGCCTATCCCTTCAGGATGGCGGCTAGCCTTGGAATGCCTTCGCTCACCGCGCGCCGGTCGGCGAGCGTGAAGGACAGCCGCAGCGTGTTGCGCCCGGTGCCATCGGCATAAAAGGCGTTGCCCGGCACGAAGGCGACCCGCGCTTCCTTCACCGACCGAGCCAGAAGCTCGGTGGCGTCGGCCCCTTCCGGCAGTGTCACCCAGACGAACATGCCGCCTTCCGGGCGGCTCCAGGTCACGCCTTCGGGCATGTGGGCTTCCAGTGCCGAGAGCAGCCCGTCGCGGCGCTCGCGATAGGCGTCGATGAGTTTTTCCACCTGGCCTTCGAACACGGCTTCGGCGACGCGATGCATCACCACCTGGTTGATCGACGGGCTGTGCAGGTCCGAAGCCTGCTTCATCAGCACCAGCTTCTCGACAATGTGGCGCGGCGCGCACACCCAGCCGACCCGCATGCCCGGCGACAGGATCTTCGAGAACGAGCCGCAATAGAGCGTGCGCGCCTTGTCGATGCCGCCGGACCGGGCACAATCGAGCGCCAGGATCGGCGGCTCGCCATCGCCGTCATAGCGCAGCGCGCGGTAAGCGGCATCCTCGAGGACGGCGATGTCGAGTTCGCCGGCAAGGTCGAGCACCGCCTCGCGCTGCTCACGGTTCAGCGTGTTGCCGGTCGGGTTGGCGAAATCCGGCACCAGATAGGCGAATTTGGCCTTGCCGCCATTGGCGGCCGCCGCCGCGCGATAGGCATCGGGCGTCATGTTGCCGCCGGCCGGGGTCAGCCGGTCGTAGCGCGGCTCATAGGCGTTGAAAGCCTGCAGCGCGCCGAGATAGGTCGGCCACGTCACCAGCGCGGTGTCGCCCGGCGACAGGAACAGCTTGCCGAGATAATCCAGCGCCTGCTGCGAGCCGGAGGTGATGAAGATGTTGGCCTCGTCGCAGGCGACGCCGAGCTTGCCCATCTGCCCGGCGAGCCAGCGCCGCAACGGCAGATAGCCTTCCGAGACCTGGTACTGCAGCGCAGCGCCCGCCTCGGCGCCACCCAGCACATCGGCATAGGCGTCGCGGATCGCCTCGGCTGGGAACAGCGCCGGATCGGGAATACCGCCGGCAAACGAGATGATGTCCGGCTGGTCGAGCAGCTTCAGCAGCTCGCGGATTTCGGACGCTTTCATGCGCGACGAGCGCGAAGCCAACAGGTTCATAAGGGTCACGGCACGCCTCCCCGACGCTGCAATATAGGTCAACTTGACTGACCTATATCCCCTCTTGGCCGCGAATTGAAGTGTGCCTGAACGGTTTCCCGAATGCGCCAGCACTGGCGCACTGCTCGAACGCCGCGAGCAGTTCCACAAAAGTGTTGCAGCGTTTTCCGACCGCCTAAAGGCTCTTCTTGTAGCCGAGATGGCTGCCGGTGAAGCCGAGGCTTTCGTAAAAACGATGCGCGTCCGCCCGCCCTTTGTCGGTGGTCAGTTGAACGAGGCCGCAGCCGCGCGCGCGGCACGCGTCGATCGCCCATTCGATCAT
>NZ_RZQA01001093.1:0-1770 GCF_004022915.1 Mesorhizobium sp. M7A.F.Ca.US.006.04.2.1 | reverse complement strand
GTTCCTCGGCGGGTGCGGCCTGTTCGGCCGGCGCCTGCTCGGCCTGCTGCTGCTGGTCGCGCTTCTTCCGGCGTGGCTGCTGCTCCTCGGCGGGCTGCTCGCTCTGGGCAGGCGCGGCCTGCTGTTCAGGCTCGGCCTTCCTGCGCTCGTGTTTCTGTTCGGGTTCCGCCTGCTGCTTCTGCGCGCAGGCCTCGGCCGATTCGCCCTCGGCGCATGCTGCTTGCGCCAGGATGAATGGGGTCGCCGTGCGCTGGGCAAGACCGGACGCGACACTTCCCTGAAGCGGGAACGCGCCCAACGGCGCGGATGCCATCAACAGGCCAAGTGCGGTGCCTGCCAGAATCCGTGGTTGGCGTTTCATCGAAATTCTCCTTGTGGGGTCCCATCCTTGCCGAAACCGATCTTGTGCCGATTGGTTCCAGTCTGGCACGGATAGAGGCCGTACGGGGCGATTGACCGACCTTTTGAAGGCAACTTCATGTCATTCACCTGGCGATAGCCGCAATTGCGACCATTGCCGCGCTTGACCTTGCCCGCGGCCGGGGCCACATCCGGGAAATGGAAACGCCATTCTGGAAAACCAAGGCGCTGGAGGCGATGAGCCCGGCCGAGTGGGAATCGCTGTGCGACGGCTGCGGTAAATGCTGCCTGTCAAAGCTTGAGGACGAGGACACCGGCGAGATCTACTGGACCAGCGTCGGCTGTCGGCTGTTCGACGCCGAGACCTGCCGCTGTTCGGACTACGCCAACCGGCTGGCGCGCGTTCCCGACTGCGTCGGGCTGACGCCGCAGAATGTGCGAACCATCAGTTGGCTGCCCAGTACCTGTGCCTATCGGCTGGTTGCCGAGGGCCGCGACCTCTACTGGTGGCACCGGCTGGTGTCTGGCAGCGCCGAGACCGTGCATGAAGCCGGCATCTCGATGCGCGGCCGGGTCAAGGCGAGTGAAACCGATCTTGCCGAGCCGGAAGACTATTTTGACTATGTGCTGGACGAGGAGCCGTAGGACCAGCGGCGGCGAGCAACAGCCTTACGTTCCACGACTTCCGGCCAATCCGCGGGCTCGGAATAGGGCGCCGAGTCAGGCATTCCGGCCTTCACCAAGGCTGGGGACGGTGGCGAATGGCCGGAACTTCCTTCTTCCCGCCATATGAACCGGAGATGAACGGCAGGTTCGTAAAGAGTTCAGACAGGCAGGCGCATTCTCCCCCCATCGGTTCACGAGGACGGGAAGGCCCGCAAAAAGGAGAGAAGACGATGTTCAACACGATCAAGACGGCAGCCCTTTCGGCCCTGGTCGGTCTCGGCACGCTGGCGGCCGTTCCCGCCCACGCCGACAGCCTCTATCTCGGCTTCGGCAACAACAACGACCCGCGTTTCGGCGTCTATACCGGTGACGACGGTTATCGCCATCGCCGTGATGAACGCCGCGGCGACTGGCGCCGTGGCTGTTCGCCGGACCGCGCCCTCGACAAGGCCGAACGCATGGGCCTCCACCGGGTCCGGATCGTCGACGTCAACCGGCGCACGGTGAAGGTGGCGGGCCGTCAGGACGGCGACCGTGTCGTGGTGGTGTTCGCCAACGAGCGCGGCTGCCCGGTTATCTATCGCTGAGGTTCGACAATTAAGGCCGACCCTCTTTGAGGGTCAGCCTGGCAGCATGATCTTTAGCAAGATCAGCTGGGACTAGCGGAGCCCTTTTCCGTTTGAAGGGTGTGGCTCGAAAAAACCCCGCGGGAGCAATCCCGCGGGGGTTTTCATTCGCGCTATT
>NZ_RZQA01001092.1:0-1773 GCF_004022915.1 Mesorhizobium sp. M7A.F.Ca.US.006.04.2.1 | reverse complement strand
AGAGCCGGGTGACGGCATCGCGGCCCGACATCGTCGACCGCAACGGCGAAGTGTTGGCCACGGACATCAAGACGGCGTCGCTGTTTGCAGAACCACGCCGGATTGTCGACGCCGACGAGGCGATCGAGAAGCTGTCGACGGTGCTTCCCGACATCGACTATGAGCAGACCTACCATAAGCTGAAGAGCGGCGCCGGTTTCGTCTGGCTGCAGCGGCAGCTGACGCCCAAGCAACAGTCCGACATCATGCAGCTCGGCATTCCCGGTTTCGGCTTCCGCACCGAAAAGCGCCGCTTCTATCCGAGCGGCGAGACCTCGTCCTACATTGTCGGGCTCACCAACATCGACAACCAGGGCATCTCCGGCATGGAGAAATATGTCGACGAGCAGGGGCTGAGCGACCTGCAGGCGTCGGGCCTTGCCATTGCCAAGGATCTCAAGCCGGTAAAGCTTTCGATCGATCTGCGCGTGCAGCATGTCGTGCGCGACGAGATCGCCGCCGGCCTGGAGCGCTATCGTGCCATGGGCACCGGCGCCGTTGTGCTCAACGTCAAGACCGGCGAAGTGGTGGCCATGGCCTCGGTGCCGGATTTTGATCCGAACAATCCCTACAACGCACAAGACAAGGACCGGCTGAATCGCATGTCGGCGGGCCTCTACGAGATGGGTTCGACCTTCAAGAGCTTCACCTCAGCCATGGCGCTCGATTCCGGCAAAGCGACGATGGCGAGCCGCTTCGATGCTTCGCATCCAATCCGGGTCGGCCATCAGGCCATTCACGATTTCCACGGCAAGAACCGTGTGCTGTCGTTGCCGGAGGTGTTCCTCTACTCGTCCAACATCGGGTCGGCCAGGGAAGCCGAGATGGTCGGCATCGAGGGGCATCGCGAATTCCTGCATCGCCTTGGCATTCTGGACAGGATGCAGACCGAATTGCCGGAGACTGCCCGTCCGACTGAACCGAAGGTCTGGAAACAGGTCAATTCATTCACCATCGCCTTCGGCCATGGCGTGTCGACGACGCCGCTGCAAGCGGCTGTGGGCTGCGCGGCGTTGATGAATGGCGGCTTCCTGATGAACCCCACCTTTCTGGTGCGGACGCAGGCGGAAGCGATGGCCACCGCCAAGAGAGTGGTGAGCGAAAAGACCGTCGAAGGCATGCGCTACCTCTATTCGCTCAATGCCGAAAAGGGCTCTGCCAGAAACGCCAGAGTCCCCGGCTACCGCGTTGGCGGCAAGACCGGAACCGCCGAGAAGGTCATCAATGGCCGCTACTCGAAGGACTTGAATTTCAACACCTTCGTCGCCGCCTTCCCGATGGACGATCCGCAGTATCTGGTGTTTACCATTGCCGATGCCCCGCACCCGGAAAAGCCCGGCATGACGGATGTCGCGGCTGCGAATGCTGGGGTTATGGCCGGCAATATCATCAGGCGTTCAGCTGCCATGCTTGGCGTGAAGCCAGATTTCAGCCATGAAAATGGTGCAACGCTGGTTTCCTATCAGTGATTCTTAGGGCGCGCCGGCAACAGCGCGCTATTTTGTTGCGGTGAACGGGACTCGATGAAGCTCAGAGATCTAGCCGGTATCCTGCCCGTCGAGGGAATAGCTTCCGTCGATCTGGAGGTTACAGGGATTTCTTCGGATTCCCGCCAGGTAAAAGCGGGCGTTGTCTTTTTTGCGCTCGCCGGAACCAAGGCCGACGGTGCCGTTTATGCCGCAGATGCCGCCGCGCGCGGTGCGGCCGCGATCGTGGCGGGCAAGGGCAGCACCA
>NZ_RZQA01001091.1:0-1779 GCF_004022915.1 Mesorhizobium sp. M7A.F.Ca.US.006.04.2.1 | reverse complement strand
ATCCCTATCTCGGCTGACGCGATAGGAAGTTTTGCCGCCTGCTGCAACGACGAGCGTCGTTTCAGCAGGCCGGGGCGACCGGCAGGAGCCTTGATGATGCGACCATTTCGTTTCGCCGACCTTGGCGCCGTTGGCGCCCTGGCTGCTTTGATCGCCGGGCCTTTCCCCGGCAACGCCTTGGCGCAAACCGCCCCTGCTCAAGCCGCGCCCGCGCAACCCGCTCCTGCGCAACCCGCACCTCAGCCCGAGCCCCCGGCGCCCGCCCAGACGGCACCCAAGCTCGAAACCTTTGGCAGATGGTCGACCCTGGTCGACGAGGTCGACACCGGTGAGGATCTGCGCAAGACCTGCGCGGCCTCGACCGCCTTTATCGGCGCTGGCGGCGAGAGCGGCGTTCTGACGCTCATCATCACGAACGGTGATGCACTGCCGCCGGATGCCTACCCGTCCGTAACGATCGCCGTCGACAACAAGGCCTTGCCGGCCGGCAAGTCGGTTGCCGCCACTTTCGGCGACGACAAGGGCCGCGTCACTGCCAAGCTCCATTCCGATGGCGCCGTCAACGGCCGGCTCAGCTGGACCGTCGACAACCAGTCCAAGACCAGCCTGGCGCTCCTGCGCGCCATGCGCCGGGCATCGGTGCTTGACGTCTCCTTCGGCGATGCGCCGGTTGGAAGCATATCCATGGACGGCTTCACCAAGGCCTATCGTAGTCTCGGCGCATCGTGCGGGTTTCCGACCGCCGACGTTGCTCCCTGAAGACATCGGTACGCTGTGCGGCTGCTGGCGAGGCTGGCAATCCTGCTTGCGCCTCGCTATCTCTGAAGGGCGAGGGAGCTGTTGGCGACACTTTGCCATCGCTGCAAAAACCTCTAAGCCTTTCGCTTCACCAGATTCGCCAACCAAAGGCTTCTCCATGCGCTGTCCCTATTGCCAGTCGGAAGATACGCAGGTGAAGGATTCGCGCCCCGCCGAGGATGGCGCGGCGATCCGCAGGCGGCGCGTCTGCCCCGATTGCGGCGGCCGTTTCACCACCTTCGAGCGCGTGCAGTTGCGCGACCTCGTCGTGGTCAAGAAATCGGGCCGCAAAGTGCCCTTCGACCGCGACAAGCTGTTGCGCTCGGTGGAGATCGCCGTGCGCAAGCGCAATGTCGATCCCGAGCGTATCGACCGCGCGGTGACAGGCATCGTGCGCCAGCTCGAAAGTTCCGGCGAGACAGAGGTTGCTTCGGGAGAAGTCGGCCGCCTGGTCATGGAAGCACTGAAGTCGCTCGACGATGTCGCCTATGTCCGTTTCGCCTCGGTCTACCGCAATTTTCGCGAGGCCAAGGATTTCCATGAATTGCTGGGCGAGCTCAAGGGCGACGAAGTCAAGGGTGAAGAGGAAGCCAGCTGAGCATGACTGCAAGCGAACAGGCCGCCCTTGATCGCCGCTTCATGGCGGCGGCACTCAGACTGTCGCGAAAAAATGCCGGGCGCACCGCGACCAACCCGTCTGTCGGTACGCTGATCGTACGCGATGACGGCAATGGTCCGATGATCGTCGGCACCGGCGTCACCGCTGTCGGCGGCCGTCCGCATGCCGAGACCGAGGCCCTGGCCGAGGCCGGCGACCTCGCGCGCGGCGCCACCGCCTACGTCACGCTGGAACCTTGCGCCCACCACGGCCGCACGCCACCTTGCGCCAATGCGCTGGTCAATGCGGGCGTTGCGCGGGTCGTCGGTGCCGCCAGCGATCCCGATTCGCGCGTGTCCGGCAAGGGTTATGCGATCCTGCAC
>NZ_RZQA01001090.1:0-1782 GCF_004022915.1 Mesorhizobium sp. M7A.F.Ca.US.006.04.2.1 | reverse complement strand
TTGCCACCGTGCGCAGAAGGCATGGCGCTTCGAGCGCCACCAGCGGCAGCGGCTCACTGTTGCGCAGGCTGGTCTCGATACGCTTTGCCGACCCGATCCAGCGCATCGGCACATCGGCGACATGCTGGCTGTAGGGCAGCGTTTCGCCGCAGTGCCAGGCGAGCGCGATATCGAGGCTGCCTGACAGGACCCTTTCGGCAAGGTCGTGGCTGCGTGCGATCCTGGCTTCGATCTTCACCTTGGGGTGCGCCCGGGCAAATCGGCCGAGCACGTCCGGCAGCACCGCCTCGCCGAAATCTTCCTGCAAGCCGAGCCGTACCCAGCCTTCCAGCTCGACACCGTGGATGGCGGATGCCGCCTCGTCGTTCAACTCGATTAGCCGGCGCGCATAGCCGAGCATGGTCTCGCCGGCCTCGGTCAAAGCGAGGCCCCGTCCTGATTTGCGGAAGATCGGCGTCGCCGCCTGTTCTTCCAGTTTCTTTAATTGCGCGCTGACCGCCGACGTCGACCGGCCAAGCCGGTCAGCGGCCTTGGCAAAGCTACCCAGCTCCATGCCGGTGACGAAACTGCGCAAGACGTCGAGGTCGAATGTCACGCGTCGCATGTTGGAAATCCCGATTTTCAGGATTGTAAGTTCAAAACTTCCTGATTTTCAGGATGAAATTATGGCGGTAGGGACAGATCGTCAAGGCCGGACCGCTGGCCAGCACGGGAAATGAAGTCATGTCCGCCATTGTCAATTGCACCGACCGGCAGCCGTCGGAACTTCTGGAAGATACCGGTTCCACCGGGAGGGTGTTCACGCCGGGCCATCGCTGGAAAGTCCTGGGCATCGGCGTTGCCGCCAATGCCGCCTTCTCGGCTACGTTCTCCGGCATCCCGGCGACGGCGGTCGTTCTTCGCCAGGGCTATCACCTAGGCAATGCCGAGCTCGGCCTGGCGCTCGGCCTTCTCGGGCTTGGGGTCGCGCTCAGCGAACTGCCCTGGGGTCTGCTCACCGATCGCTGGGGCGACCGCCGCGTGCTGTTGATCGGGCTCGGCGCGACGGCGGCGTGGCTCCTGGTCATGGCGATGCTGGTCGTGCCGACAAAGGCCGGTACTCCCGATGTCACGCTGCTCTCCGCGAGCCTATTCATCACCGGATTGCTCGGCGGCAGCGTCAACGGTTCGAGCGGCCGCGCCATCATGGGCTGGTTCCGGGAAAACGAGCGCGGCTTCGCCATGAGCATCAGGCAGACGGCGGTGCCGCTTGGCGGCGGCCTTGGCGCGCTCGTGCTGCCCTCGCTTGCGCTGGCTTTCGGCTTTGCCGCGGTGTTCGGGGTCCTGGCGGGTGCATCCGCTCTGTCTGCCCTGTTCGCCTGGCGCTGGCTGCACGAGCCGCCGACGGCAGGCGAGGGCCATCCCGCTTCGGCTGTGGCCGGACCGGCGCCGCTGCGCAATCGCGACGTCTGGCGTATCGCGACCGCCATCGGCCTGCTCTGCTTTCCGCAGGTGGCCGTGCTCACCTTCGCCTCCGTATTCCTGCACGACTTCGTTGGGTTGGGAACGGCGGCAATCAGTGCCAGCCTCGCCGCGGTGCAGATCGGCGCCATGGTCATGCGCATCTGGAGCGGCCGCTTCACCGACCGTTATGGCAACCGCCGCCAATTTCTTCGCCTGTGCAGCGCGTTCAGCGCCCTTGCCTTCGCCATGCTTTGGCTGCTGGTCCTGTTCGGCCCAACCATTCCGGGCGGCCAGCTCATCTGGTCGGCGGTTCTTCCGGTCGTGCTTATTGTCGCAGGC
>NZ_RZQA01000108.1:0-10723 GCF_004022915.1 Mesorhizobium sp. M7A.F.Ca.US.006.04.2.1 | reverse complement strand
GCCTGCGCACGCTGGCCTGTGAGCGCGACATCCAGAACATCCGACGAGGCGGGGTTCGCGGGCAAGGCGGGGTAGATCGGCCGCTGGAACACCGGCGTATTGTCGATGCGCCGCATCTCGCCGCGCTCGATATGACCGCTGACGGCGCTGAGCGGCAGATAGGCGGCGGCCTGCTGCGACAGGACATGCTGCAGCCCGATGAAGACCAGCCCCGCCGATATGGCCGGCTTGACCATGCCGGCATAGGCGCGGTCGTGCTCGATGCGGAACTCAAGCCCCCAGTCCATCAGGATGTAGTTTTCGGTCCACGGCCTGTTCTGCGCGGCGTGCTGCACCAGCACGACCTGATCGACGGCCAGCGTTTCGTAGACGATGCCGGGATGCGGTCGCGGCAGGTAGAGGATGCAGATGTCGAGCAGGCCTTCCGTCAGCTGGTCGATCGCCGAGTCCGGGAAGCTGCCCTCCAGCCGCAGCGCCACGTTCGGCCGCCTGGCGCGCATCCACTCGACCCATGGCGAGGTGATGCGGTCCCACAGATAGGCAGGCGCGGTCAGCCGCAGCAAGGTCTCGTAGCCATCGGGAACGGCGATGTCCTGCCGCGATTGCTCCCAGGTTCGGGTGATGGAAGAGGCATGTGGCAGGAACTGCCGCCCGGCCGGCGTCAGCGTGACGCCATCGCGGTCGCGCACGAAAAGCCGGCGGCCCAACTGCTCCTCCAGCCCCCTGATCCGTGCGCTGACGGTGGACTGCGCGAGGTTGAGCCGGCTGGCCGCAACGGTGAAGCTGCCATGGGTGGCGACTTCGAGAAAGCTGCGCAGATTTTCAGTGTCCATGCCCACCTCTGCATCGAAAATTTCGATGACCCCTATCAAAAAATATCGCTTTCCGGCGGCAGTCAACAATGAACTAGATGGCCGAACCCCAAGACAAGCGAGGAATCCAGCCATGCCCAAGCATTTCCGGATGATCGACAACGCTCGCAGAACGCTCACTGCAATCGAAAATTCCGCTGTCGACGAATTGCTGGCCGGCAGGATGGACCGCCGCGACTTCCTGCGCCATGGCAGCGTGCGTGGTCTCTCACTGCCGTTCCTGGGCAGCCTTGTCGCGGCCGCCGGCCTCGGCACGCAGCAAGCACGCGCGGAGGGCAAGCCGGGCGGCACGGTGCGCGCCGGCGTGGCGACGCCGGGCGGCGCCATCGATCCCGTCACCTATTATGACAGCGGCAGCTACCAGCTGGTTTTCCAGACCGCCGAATTTCTCTGCATCACGCAGCCGGACCTCACCTTGAAGCCGGTGCTGGCGGAGAGTTGGGCGCCGAACGAGGACGGCAGCGTCTGGACGTTCAAGCTGCGCAAGGGCGTGAAATTCCACAATGGCGAGGATTTCAAGGCCGACGACGTCGTCGCGACCTTCGACCGGCTGGCCGACCCCAACGGCGCTTCCAATGCACTTTCCGTGTTCAAGGGGCTGCTGTCGAAAGGCGGCACCCGGAAGGTCGACGACCACACCGTCGCCTTCCATCTCGATGCGCCGAATGGCAGCTTTCCCTATTCGGTGTCGATCGACAATTACAACGCCGTCATCCTGCCGGCGAGCTACAAGGGCGACTACGAAAAGACGTTCGAAGGAACCGGGCCATTCCGGCTGGAGACCTACACGCCAAAGGTCGGCGCGACCTTCATCCGCAATACCGACTATTGGGGCGAGAAGGCGCTGCCCGACCGGCTCGAATTCAAATTCTACGGCGACGTGCAGCCGCGCATCCTGGCGCTGCAGGCCGGCGAGGTCGACATTCTCGACGCCGTTCCGCTCGATGTAAGCCAGGTGGTGCTGAACAGTCCTGATATCACGGTGCTGCGTGTCGCTTCGACCGCGCACCGGCAGCTTCACATGCGCTGCGACACCGGCCCCTTCACCGACAAGCGCGTGCGCCAGGCGCTGGCGCTGTGCATCGACCGCTCCAAGCTGGTCGACGGGCTGTGCCGCGGCATGGCGGCGACCGGCAATGACAGCCCCTTCGCACCCGCTTTCCCCGCAACCGACAAGACGGTGCCGCAGCGCGTCCAGGATATCGCCAAGGCCAAGCAGTTGCTGGAGGCGGCGGGCCTTGCCAGTGGTTTCGACATCACGCTAACGACGCTGCGCTATTCCGACATTCCCGGCTACGCGCAATTGTTCCAGAATTTCGCCAAGGAAATCGGTGCCCGCATCTCGCTCAACATCGAAGACCAGGACAAATATTACGGCAAGGCGGTGTTCGGCCAGTCGGACTGGCTGGACAGCCCACTTGGCATCACCGACTACGCCCATCGCAGCGTGCCGAACGTCTTCCTGAAGAGCCCGCTGGTCAGCGACGGTCCGTGGAATGCGGCGCATTTCAAGAGCCCGGCCTATGACGGCATGGTCACCAGCTATCTCAAGGCGCTCGATGTCGGCGCGCAACGCGCTGCCGCCTCCGACATCCAGAAACTGCTGCTCGACGAGACGCCTGTCATCTTCAGCTATTTCCCCGATCTGCTGGTGCCGGTGCGCAAGAATGTCAGCGGCTTGCCGCCGATCGCCGCCGGCCTGCTGCTCGATCGCGTGTCCCTGAGCTGATCGTGCCTCAACGCCCGATGACAAAAGAAACAAAACGGGAGACTACCATTCGCAAGCCTCATCTGCGCGGCCGCGGGCCGCATTTTCCCTTGCTCGATACCATCGTGCAGTACGACTTCGAGCCGGGCTACATAGCCTTCACCATGCCGACGCAGAAGCGCCTGCGCGTGCAGGTGGGGTCAATGACCGTGGCCGATACGACCAACGCCTTGGTGTTCTACGAATCCGATCATCTGCCGGTCTACTATTTTCCGATCGGCGACGTTCGCGAGGAGTTCCTGCTGCCGAGCAAGACCACGATAGAGGACCCATTCAAGGGCACAGCCACCCACTATTCGCTCAACACCGGCATCACGCTGGTCGAGGACGCGGCCTGGCGCTATCTCGATCCGGTCAAGGGCTGTCCGCCGATATCGGACTACATGTCGTTCACCTGGAGCAAGATGGGGCACTGGTTCGAGGAGGACGAGGAGATCTTTGTCCACGCCCGCGATCCGTTCCGCCGCGTCGACTGCCTGCCGTCGTCGCGGCGCGTGCAGGTCATCCTCGATGGTGAGCAGGTCGCCGATTCACGCCGCGGCGTGTTCCTGTTCGAGACCGGCCATCCGGTGCGCCACTATCTGCCGATCGCCGACACGCGGCTCGATATGTTCGCGCCCAGCCGCTACATCTCGCGCTGTCCTTACAAGGGCATCTCCAACTACTATCACGTGACGACCAAGGCCAAGCGCCACGAGAACCTGGTCTGGTATTATCCTGAGCCGGTGCACGAGGCGGAGCGCATCAAGGGGCTGGTCTGTTTCCACCACGAGCTGGTCGACAAGATCCTGGTCGATGGCGTCGAAATCCCGAAGGAAGCCACGGCCGCGTCGAACGGTTATTTCTAGGCATCGACGCCGCTTGCGCGCGGGCGCTTGATCGAAGCACGGGTCAGCGCATACCCTCCTGAGACAGGGAGGACACTCGATGGATCTTTTCAAGCTGGATGGCGATGTCGCGCTGGTCACCGGCGCCGGCAGCGGCATCGGCCAGGCCATCGCGATCGGGCTGGCCGAGGCAGGCGCCGACATCGCCTGTTTTGGTCATGCGTCGAAAGGTGGGCTGGATGAAACGGCGCACCGGATCACGGCACTCGGCCGCAAGGCGCTGGTGCTGAACGGTACAGTGACATCGCAGAGCGATCTGGCGGCGGCGATCGATCGAGTCGAGAGCGAACTCGGTGCGCTGACCGTTGCGGTCAACAATGCCGGCATTGCCGGCTCCGAACCCGCCGAGACGATGCCGCTGGAGACGTGGCAGAAGGTGCACGAGGTCAATGTCGCCGGCGTGTTCCTGTCCTGTCAGGCCGAAGCGCGCAAGATGCTGGTGCGAGGCAAGGGCTCGATCATCAACATCGCCTCGATGTCGGGCACCATCGTCAACCGGGGCCTGACGCAGGCGCACTACAATTCTTCGAAGGCCGCCGTCATCCACATGTCCAGGAGTCTCGCTATGGAGTGGGCCGATCGCGGCCTGCGCGTCAATGTCGTCAGCCCGGGCTACACACTGACGCCGATGAACAAGCGGCCTGAGGTGGCCGAAGAGGTGAAGATCTTCAAGCGCGACACGCCGATGGGGCGGATGGCGGCGCCGGAGGAAATGGTCGGACCGACGGTGTTCCTGGCCAGCCGCGCAGCGAGCTTCGTCACCGGCCTCGACCTGATTGTCGATGGCGGCTACGTCTGCTGGTAGAGGTTCAACTTCGCCTGCAGTCTGAATTTATACGCCTCGCGCGGTGTTAGTCGTTGCGCGACATGAACCTTGATATATATAATTTCATCCCATGAAACTGGCTTGGCGAGATGGCGCTTGCCGGGTCGACAGCCGAGAACATGAGACCTTGATGGCTCGCACCTTGCAAGGCGCCGCAAGACTGGCAATCGATCCGCAGATGACCGCCCCCGCAGCGATCCGTCGGCAACCATGACGCCGACACTGCAGTCCTGTTCCATCATCACTAGAATTGAGCACCATCTTGCCTGCGTCGGCCAAAGCCGGGGCAACAATCTGGCGCCGACGGCCTTGCGCAAAGACCAGCCTTTCCAACACAATCAAGAAAAGCCGCAAGAAGGGAACGAACGATAATTTTCACAGCTTGAAGGAGAACAAGCATGTCACTTCGCAGTGTGATTTCGACCTTAACAATGGGAACCTTCGCACTCGCCGCGGCGAGTGCACTGACACCTTCCGCCCAAGCCGCCGCACCAGAATCCAACGATCCGATCAAGATCGCGCTGTTCGACTGGACCAGCGTCAATCTGAACGCCAAGATCCTCGGCGGTATCCTGGAAAAGCTCGGCTATACCGTCGAGTATCCCACGGCCGACTACCTCTCCAGCCTGACCACGGGCCTCACCAATGGCGATCTCGATGTCGGCCTGGAGTTCTGGGACACGACCGCCGGCGAAGCCATGAAGGCCTCCGATGCGACCGGCCAGACCGAACGGCTGGGCAAGCTCGGACCCAAGGCCAAGGAAGAGTGGTGGTTTCCAGAATACATGAAGGAGAAATGCCCGGGCCTGCCCAATTGGGAAGCGCTAAAGGACCCGAAATGCGCCGAAGCCTTCTCGACGGCGGAGACCGCACCGAAGGGACGCTATCTCGGCGGCCCGGTGACCTGGGAAGGCTTTGACGACGAGCGCGTCGAGGCGCTGAAACTGCCCTTCACCGTCATCCATGCCGGCACCGACGCGGCGATGTTCGCCGAGCTCGATTCCGCCTATCAGCGCAAGGCGCCGATCATGCTGTGGATCTATTCGCCGCATTGGGCGCCGGCCAAATACAAGGGCGAGTGGGTTGAATTCCCGGAATACACGCCCGAGTGCTACAACGACCCGAAATGGGGCGTGAACCCCGACGCCAAATATGACTGCGGCAAGCCGCATGGCGAGATCTGGAAATACTCCTGGTCCGGCATGAAGGACAAATGGCCGGTCGCCTACAAGGTGGCCAAGGCCTACACGATCGACACCGATGAGCTCAACAAGATGAGCGGCGAGATCGATCTCGGCGGCAAGACACCGGAGGACGTCGCAGCTGCCTGGATCGCCGCCCACGAGGCCGACTGGAAAGCCTGGGCGCAGTGATCGTTCCGACTGGAAAAATGAGACCCGGCTGCTGACCAGCCGGGCCTCACTTGTTGATATTCCAGAGGGACATTCGAATGACGGACAGGACTGAACAGGAGCCAAACACGGCGGGCGCGCCAAAAGACGCCCGTCCGGTAAAGCTTGCCTGCCGCAATGTCTGGAAATTGTTCGGATCGAACGCGGCCAATTTCATCCGCGAACGTGACGGCAAGGCCAGCATGGCCGACGTCACGGCTGCCGGGCTGGTCGGCGCGGTGCGCGCCGTCGACCTTGAAATCCGCCAGGGCGAGATTTTCATCATCATGGGCCTGTCGGGCTCCGGCAAGTCGACGCTGGTGCGCTGCATGTCGAGGCTGGTCGAGCCGACCCACGGCAAGGTCGAATTCGAGGGCAATGACCTGCTGAAAATCTCCGATGCAGCACTCATCGAATTGCGACGACACCGCATGGGCATGGTGTTCCAAAATTTTGCGCTGTTGCCGCATCTCAACGTGCTGGAGAACATCGCCTTCCCACTCAGCATCCAGGGGCAGGACCGGGCGACACGCGAAGCAAGGGCGCGCGAGGTCATCGAGCTTGTCGGCTTAAGGGGTCGCGAGCATTTCTATCCGCGCGAACTGTCCGGCGGTCAGCAGCAGCGTGTCGGCATCGCCCGCAGCCTGGCGACAAAACCGGAAATCTGGTTCCTCGACGAGCCGTTCTCGGCGCTCGATCCGCTGATCCGCCGCGAGATGCAGGACGAGCTGATGCGGCTGCAGATGATGCTGCACAAGACCATCGTCTTCATCACCCATGATTTCGACGAGGCCATCCGGCTGGCCGACCGCATCGCCATCATGAAGGATGGCGAGGTCATCCAGATCGGCACGCCGGAGGAACTGGTGGTCAATCCGGCGACCGACTACGTCGCCGAGTTCACCCGCGACGTCGACCGCGCCAAGGTGATCTCGGCACGCAGCCTGATGCAGGCCTGCGACGGCTCGGAGCATGGCGGAACGGTGGCGCCGGAGACCAAGATATCCAGCTTTTCCGCCAGCATCGTTGCCGCCAACAAGCCGTTCGCGGTCGTCAACGGCACCGGCAAGCCGATCGGCGAGGTGACGCCGCAAGCGGTGATCGATCTGCTGGCCGGCATTGAGCGTTCCGGAGGCGGCACATGACGGTGACGGCAAGCGCCGGCGAAACGCGGTCGCGCCCGGTTCAGGTCTGGCTGTTCGTCTGGGCGGTGGCACTCGCGGCCGTGCTTGTCGTGTTCCTGTTGCAAGACCGCCTGTCCTGGACGGTCAATTATCCGGCCAGCGCCGTCGTGCCGGTCGCCGATTGGATCAGCGCGCTGATGCGCTGGATCAAGTCGAACCTGTCCTGGTTGACCCGCTCGATCACCGCTGTGCTCGGCGTTCCGCTCGATTTCGCGCTCAATCTGCTGGCCAAGAATTTCAAGATCGGTCACGGCGCGGACGCCTATGTCCTGCCGCGGCTGTCCTGGGTCGGCGTCTGTGCTGCCGCCTTCATCGCGGGGCATGCAGCCGGCGGCAGAAAACTCGGCCTGCTGGTCGGCGGCTGCTTCCTCTACATCGCGCTGTTCGGCCAATGGACCAGCGCCATGCTGACGCTTGGGCTGATCTCCATCGCCGTGCCGTTCTGCATCGTCACCGGGCTGTTCGCCGGCATCTGGGCGTGGCGCAAGCCGTGGGCCGAAAGGCTCATCGTCTCCCCTGCCCTCGACCTGATGCAGACGATCCCGACCTTCGCCTATCTCATCCCAATGCTGCTGCTGTTCGGCAACAGCCCGGTCTCGGCGATGATTGCGACCGCCATCTTCGCCACCCCGCCGATGGTGCGAGCAACGATGCTCGGCCTATCGCGGGTGCCGTCGGAGATCGACGATTTCAGCGAAATGGCCGGCTGCACGGCGCAGCAGAAACTGTGGCGGGTGCTGCTGCCGTCGGCGCGGCCGACATTGATGGTCGGCGTCAACCAGGTCATCATGCTGGCGCTGAACATGGTGATCATCGCTTCGATGATCGGTGCCGGCGGCCTCGGCTACGACGTGCTCCTGGCGCTGCGCGCGCTGAAGGTCGGCGAGGCGATGGAAGCCGGCCTTGCCATTGTGGCACTCGCCATCGCACTCGACCGGCTGAGCCAAGCCATCGCGCACAGCCAAGCAAAGGGCCATGTCCATCAGGAGGTAAGCCCGAGCCTCTGGTGGCGCTACCCCAACCTGACGCTGGCCATCGCCATCCTTGTCGTGACAACACTGCTCGGCCTGTTCGTGCCGGCCTTGGCAGTGGTGCCGAAAGCGATCACTTTCACCACGGCGCCGCTGTGGAAGGCGGCGGTGAACTGGGTGACCATCAATTTCTTCGACACGATCGAAGCATTTCGCGTGGCGCTCATACTCAATCTGCTAAACCCGCTGCGCGCCTTTTGCGAGGGCTTTCCGTGGCTCGGCGCCGTCTTCCTGCTCGGCCTTGCAGGCTATCAACTCTCCGGCCTGCGTCTCGCCGTCCTCGTCGCCGCGCTGACCGCCTTCTGCGCCATCACCGGCCTGTGGGAAAAGACCATGGCGACGGTCTATCTCTGCGGTATCTCGGCCTTGATCGCCTGCCTGATCGGCATCCCGATCGGGCTGATGGCTTCACGCAGCGACCGGTTCGAGAAGATCGTCACGCCGGTCATCGATACGCTGCAGGTGCTGCCATCCTTCTGCTTCATCATCCCGGTGGTGATGCTGTTTCGGGTCGGCGACGTCACCGCCATGATCGCGACGATCGCCTTCGCCGTGGTGCCGGCGATCCGCTACACCAATCACGGCATCAGGCAGGTGCCGCCGGCGCTGATCGAGGCGGCCAAGGTGTCGGGCTGCACGCCGCGCCAGACCTTCTTTCGCGTGCAACTGCCGCTGGCGCTGCCGGAAATCATGCTGGGCGTCAACCAGACGATCCTGATGGCGCTGGCAATGATCATCATCTGCGCCATGGTCGGCACCCGCGATCTCGGCCAGGAAGTGTTCATCGCGCTGTCCAAGGCCGATTCCGGCCGCGGCATCGTCGCGGGTCTCGCCATCGCCTTCATCGGCATCGTCGCCGACCGGCTGTTCAGCGCCTGGACGGCGAAGGCGCGCGCAAGGCTGGGTTAGGATTAGCCGCCCCGATACAGGAGAGAATGATGACCGGCCGGATCGCTCACTGCACCTGCGGCCAATTGCAGATCCGCTGCCCGCAAGAGCCGGCCAAGGTCTCGCTTTGCCATTGCCTGGACTGTCAGCGGCGGACCGGCAGTCCGTTCGGGATCGCCGCTTTCTTCGATGCCGCCGAGACCGAGATCAGCGGCTCATTCCAGACATTCCAACGCGATTCCGACAGCGGCTTTCCCGTCACCTTCCATTTCTGCGGAACGTGCGGCTCAACGGTCTTCTGGTATCCGTCACGAAAACCGGCGGCGGTAGCCGTCGCAGTCGGCTGCTTCGGAGACCCGGCATTTCCGGCGCCGACGCAGTCTGTTTATGGCGAGAGTCGCCACGGCTGGGTCGAGGCGCCGGCCTGACGGCAAGCCCACTCGTTATTCCGCCGCGACGCCCTTCACCTCGAGATAGCTCTCCATCGAATCATCCAGCGCCTGCAGCCACGGCGTATGATGCAGCGGCGCCATGGTGCCGGTCATCAGCGAGCGGTAGGCGTGGTCGCGGAAGCTCATAATGTCTTCGCCCTTGTGGTGTTCCCATTCCATGAAGGTCTGGTTGACCGCCTCGACGTCGAAACCGGGATAATCGGTCTGGTCCATCAATTCCTTGGTGTAGTCGCCCTGGAACCAGATCATCTGCTCGGCGTCTTCCAGCGTTTCCTCACGCGCGCGCCACTTCGCGCCGTGAGCGGCCATCGCCTCGGCCGAGGGCAGCTTGATGCGGCCCATGATGACGTCGCGGGCAAACCAGGCCTGCGCGTCGAACATATTGAAGGTGTAGAACTGATCCTGCATGCCGATATAGGAAAGCTGTGGGTTCTTCTCCCAGACGACGCCTTCATAGAGATCGAGCGGCCACATGCGGTTGGCTGTCTTGAGCTTCAGATCGTCGGTCAGGAAGGGGAAGGAATGCAGGTACCCGGTGCACAGGATGATGGCGTCGACATCCTTGGTCGTGCCATCCTTGAAATGCGCGGTTTTGCCGACGACCTTCTGCAGCAGCGGCACCTCTTTCCAATTCTCCGGCCATTTGAAACCCATCGGCTTCGAGCGGTAGCTGGAGGTGATGGATTTGGCGCCGTATTTGTAGCATTGCGAGCCGATGTCCTCGGCCGAATAGGAGCGGCCGATGATCAGGATATCCTTGCCCTTGAACTCCATCGCGTCGCGGAAATCATGGCTGTGCAGGATGCGGCCATTGAAGGTGGAGAAACCCTCGAAATAGGGCACGTTGGGTACCGAGAAATGCCCGGAGGCGACGACGACATTGTCGAACTCTTCCGAGTAGGTGACGTCGTTGGTGCGGTCATGCGCGGTGACGGTGAATTTCTTCGTCTCGTCCGAAAACGTCACCATGCGCACCGGGCTGTTGAAGCGCACCCATTTGCGCAGGCCTGATTTCTCGACGCGCCCCTTGATGTAGTCCCACAGCACGGCGCGCGGCGGATAGGAGCCGATCGGCCGGCCGAAGTGCTCCTCGAAAGTATAGTCGGCGAATTCCAGGCATTCCTTTGGTCCGTTCGACCAGAGATAGCGATACATGGAACCGTGCACCGGATCGCCATGCTCGTCGAGACCGGTGCGCCAGGTGTAGTTCCACAGGCCGCCCCAGTCCGACTGCTTTTCGAAGCAGACGATCTCGGGAATGTCGGCGCCCTTGTCGGCCGCCGATTTGAAGGCCCTGAGCTGTGCCAGGCCGGATGGGCCGGCTCCGACGACGGCAACGCGACTTTTCATGGCAGGCCTCCCGATCTGGTTTCGACTTTTGCCTTGACGCAACTCCCAAGGGAAAAGCGCTATGCGCTTTTTCC
>NZ_RZQA01001089.1:0-1788 GCF_004022915.1 Mesorhizobium sp. M7A.F.Ca.US.006.04.2.1 | reverse complement strand
GCGCGAGGCCAAGGCGGAAAAGATCCAGTCCTCCTTCGTCGGCATCGACAAGGCCGATATCGTCTCGGCCGAGATGAAGGGCGGCGAGGCGCATGTCACGCTGCGCATCATCAGCGAGCTGATTTCGGCGACCCGCGACAAGGCCGGTGCCGTCATCGACGGCGACCCGGAAACCGTGGCCGAGGTCAAGGATGTCTGGACCTTCGCCCGTGACACGCGCTCGCGCGATCCGAACTGGAAGCTCGTCGCCACCGAGGAAGAAGACTAGGAAATACGCGGCGAGGCTCCGGTGTCGCTATCGCCTCTTTTTGTCGAGAAAGCCTTCGGCGATCTGCCCGGCTGGAACGATGACGACCATTCGGCGGCCTTCGCCGCCTTTCGGCGCTCGGCCTTCCATGTCCTGACCAAACCCTATCGCAGCGGCGCGCTCGGCGTCGACTTCGACGCCTTTGCGGATGCCTACACCGAGGCCCGGACCGTTTCGCCGGCGAATCGGTCGCCGGTTTTGACCCGCGGGAACGCCCGCGCCTTCTTCGAGCACCATTTTGTGCCGGCGCTTATCCCTGCGGAAAATGGGCTCGTCACCGGTTTCTATGAACCGCAAGTCGAGGCGTCACCGGTGCGCACGGACCGGTTTTCGGTGCCGCTGCTGTCGCGCCCGGCCGATCTCGTCGATATCGATGACGCAAACCGGCCGCCGGGCCTGGACCCCTATCTCGCTTTCGCGCGCCAGACGCGGAACGGGCCGGTCGAATATCATGACCGTGGCGAGATCGAGCGCGGCGCGCTTGATGGCAAGGGCCTGGAAATCGCCTGGTTGGCCGACAAGGTCGATGCCTTCTTCATTCACGTGCAAGGTGCCGCACGCCTCGCCATGACCGACGGCCGGCTTGCCCGCGTCACCTATGCCGCCAAATCCGGCCAACGCTTCACCGGACCAGGCAAGGTCCTGAGCGAGATTGGCGAGATCCCGCTGGCGGAAGTGACGATGCAATCGATCCGCGCATGGTTCAAGGCGCATCCGGACCGCGTCGACGAGATCCTGTGGCAGAACCGCTCCTACATTTTCTTCCGCCCGGCCGATGTCGAGGACGTTGCCCTTGGTCCGATCGCCGCCGCCAAGGTGCCGCTGACGCCGGGCCGCTCGATCGCCGTCGACCGCCTGCTGCACACATTCGGCACGCCCTTTTACATCGACGCGCCGACGCTCGCCGCCTTCGACGCAAAACCATTCCGCCGCCTGATGATCGCGCAGGACACTGGCTCCGCCATCACCGGGCCGGCGCGGGGCGACCTGTTCGCCGGTTCGGGCGATGCCGCGGGCGAGATCGCCGGCGTGGTCCGCAATGCCGCGGATTTTTATGCGCTGGTGCCGCGCGCGCTCATTGCGGGTGCGGTCCGATGACCCGGCGCCCGGACAAGCTCAGCGAGGACGACCGGGTTCTGTGGAACCTGGTGGCGCGCACGGCCAAGCCGCTGAAGGGGAAATTTGCCGCCGACATCCCCGAAATTCCTGCCGAGGCCAAGCCAAGCCAGTCGCAGCCCGCCCAGCCCGTCGCCAATGTC
Source organism: Mesorhizobium sp. M7A.F.Ca.US.006.04.2.1 (assembly GCF_004022915.1). Lineage (NCBI taxonomy): Bacteria > Pseudomonadati > Pseudomonadota > Alphaproteobacteria > Hyphomicrobiales > Phyllobacteriaceae > Mesorhizobium > Mesorhizobium sp. M7A.F.Ca.US.006.04.2.1. The sequence goes on along the minus strand of NZ_RZQA01001089.1, from coordinate 222 downwards.
GCAGGGATCGCGAAGCCGAAGGCGCAGCATGTCACGCACCGCCTCGACGAACCGACGCTGGACAAATTGTCGAAGGGCCGGCTGCCGATCGAGGGCCGCGTCGATCTGCACGGCATGACGCAGGACGAAGCCTACTCGCTGCTGTTCTCGTTCCTGCACCGGGCGCATGCCGGCGGCGTCCGCTATGTCCTGGTCATCACCGGCAAGGGCTCGTCCTCCGGC
>NZ_RZQA01001088.1:0-1788 GCF_004022915.1 Mesorhizobium sp. M7A.F.Ca.US.006.04.2.1 | reverse complement strand
GCCAAATGGCGCGCGGTGATCGACATCGATATGGCCAAGGGCGTCCCTTCGGCGACCTCGATCGGCTCCAACGCTCATGCGCTCGCCCGCTATGCCGCCCTCTGCCAGGAAGCCGGCATCGTGCCGATCGTCGAACCGGAGGTGCTGATGGACGGCGCCCACGACATCGACACTTGTTACGACATTTCGAAGGCAACGCTGATCAAGCTCTATGACGAGCTCCATGCGGCGCGCGTCGTGCTGGAAGGCACCATCCTGAAGCCCAACATGGTGCTGGCCGGCAGGAAATCGGGCAAGGTGAGCAGCCCCGAAGAAGTCGCCGAAAAGACCATAAAACTGTTCCGCGAGACAGTGCCGGCAGCGGTGCCGGGCATCGCCTTCCTTTCCGGCGGCCAGGAAGACGAAGAGGCGACCGCCAATCTCAACGCCATCAACGCCATCGGGCCGCACCCGTGGAAGCTGACCTTCTCCTATGGTCGCGCGCTGCAGGCCGCGCCACAGAAAGCCTGGAGCGGCAAAGCCTCGAACGTTGCCGCCGGCCAGGCCGCCTTCACCCATCGCGCCCACATGAACCATCTGGCAGCGCTCGGAAAATGGAAAGCGAGCCTGGAACAGGCTGCCTGATCACAGTCCTTTCTTCCTCCTTCGAACCCGGGCCGATGCGCCCGGGTTTTTTGTTTGTGACTTGCAGGGCTTGGGGCGGAGCCTCTCCGTCCTTATTTCCTCTCCGGCGATGTCGGATTGCGCCCATCCCCAACGTCCTTGGGATGACATTCAGGGAGAGGTTCATGCATCGCAACAAGATCGTTTCGCGCGAAGACTGGTTCCAGGCGCACAAGGCACATCTGGCGCGCGAGAAGGAACTGACGCGGTTTCGCGAGCGGATCGCCGCGGAACGGCGTGAACTGCCCTGGCTGAAGATCAGGAAAGACTATGTCTTCGAGACCGAACAAGGGCCAAACAGACTGACCGACCTGTTTGGCACTAACAGCCAGCTGATCGTCTATCACTTCATGTTCGGGCCGGGCTGCACCCATCATTGCGAGGGCTGCTCATTCCTTGCCGACCATATCGACGGCGCCAATCAGCATCTGCGGCATCACGACGTGTCGCTGGTCGTGGTTTCGCGCGCTCCACTGGCGGAACTTCTGCCTTACAAGCAGCGCATGGGCTGGAAGTTCGACTGGGTGTCGTCCTATGCCTCGGATTTCAACTTCGACATGCAGGTCTCCTTCACCGACAAGCAGATCGCCAACGGCTGCACCACCTACAATTTCGAGACCCGTCCACGGACATCGAAGGAGCTTCCCGGCACCAGCGTCTTCTACAGGGACGAGGCCGGCGACATCTTCCTGACCTTCATGTCGCGCGCCCGCGGCGGCGAGGCGCAGATCGGCGCCTACGACTATCTCGACATGACGCCGAAGGGCCGCAACGAGAACGGCCCCTATCACGGCCTGATGGATTGGGTGCGGCTGCACGATGAATATCAGGGCAAGCAGGCGGGGCAGGCGAGTTGCTGCGATTGAAGATCGTTCCCGTCGGCCAAAACATGCGCTAAGGCTGCCGCTGATCGTATAACGGTACTGCCATGCGCTTCCCGGCCCTACTCACCTGGCTCGCCTTCCCGGTCTATATCTGGCAAGGCCTCGGCGTGCGACGCCGCACCACGCGCATGCTGCCGGCGCAAGGGCCGGTCATGCACGAAATATCAGGCGCAGCACCGGCAATCTCGCTTCTGGTGCTGGGCGATTCCTCCGCCGCTTCGGTCGGCATCGACAATTCGGA
>NZ_RZQA01001087.1:0-1790 GCF_004022915.1 Mesorhizobium sp. M7A.F.Ca.US.006.04.2.1 | reverse complement strand
ATGCCGCGCACGGCGGATGCGCCTTCGGCAGCCTTGGAGCCACGTATTTCCTTGCCGCCCTTGTCGAAGCGCGGCGCGCCATAGCCATGCGGCTTTTCCACCGTGCCGTAGTCCTTGCTGACCTTGGCCCAGATCGGCTCGTCGCCCATGACATCGGCGTCGGCGGCATCGACGATGAAGGAGACGCGGCGCAGCTTTGGCCCCTCGGCCTGTTCCTTGGCGGCGGCCTCGCGGCCGATGAAGTCATTCTTCTCGAGCTTGATGAAGCGGTCCATCGCGCCTTCGAACGGTCCATAGATCGGCCGCAACTCGCGGAACCAGGTCGGAAAGTTCTTTTCGAGGCGCATGGAGAGCAGAGCGCGCATGCCGAAATCGACAAGGCCGAATTCCTCGCCGGCGTCCTTGATTGCTTTGTAAACCAGGCGTTCGTAGGCCGGCGCCATCCAGATTTCATAGCCGAGGTCGCCGGTGTAGGTGATGCGGTTGACCATGCAGGGCGCCCCGCCAACAGCCATCTCGCGGAAATCCATGAAACGGAAGGCTTTTGTCGAGACGTCGACATCGACCAGTTTCTGCAGCAGGTCCCGTGATTTCGGCCCGGCGATCGACAGGCCGACCAGCGTCTGGTCGAAGCGGTGGATGCGCACCGTTCCGTCCTTCGGCAGGTGCTTCTCGAACCAGCGCATGTGGTATTTCTGCGCCGCCGAAGAGCCCCAGATCATGAAGCGGTCTTCTGCCGCCTTGGCGATGGTGAAGTCGCCGATCAGCTTGCCGAACTCGTTGAGCATCGGCGTCAGCACGATGCGGCGGGTCTTCGGCATGCGGTTGGTCATCAGCCGGTTGAGGAAATCCTCGGCCGCGGGTCCCGAGACTTCGTATTTGGCAAAATTGGCGATCTCGGTGACGCCGACGCGCTCACGCGTGGCGCGCACTTCCTCGCCGATCGGCCCAAAATCGTTGGAGCGATGGAAGGAGACGATATCCCTGGGTTCCTTGCCTTCAGGTGCGAACCAGAGCGGGGTTTCGAGGCCCCAGCTGTCGCCCATGACCGCGTTGCTGGCCAGCATCGTGTCGTAGAGCGGCGTCGTCTGCGCCGGACGTGCCGCCGGCAGTTCCTCATTGGGGAAGCGGATGGAGAAGCGGCGCGAATAGTTTTCCCGCACCTTGGCGTTGGTGTAGCGCAGGCCGGCCCATTCACCGAAGCGTGTAACATCCATGCCCCAGACATCGAAGCCAGGATCGCCATGCACCATCCAGTTCGACAGCGCCAGACCGACGCCGCCGCCTTGGCTGAAGCCGGCCATCACGGCGCAGGCGCACCAGAAATTGGTCAGGCCCTGCACCGGGCCGACCAGCGGGTTGCCGTCCAGTGCGAAGGTGAAGGGGCCGTTGATGATCTGCTTGATGCCGGCCTTCTCGATGCCGGGGAAATGCTTGAAGCCGATTTCCAGCGACGGCGCGATGCGGTCGAGGTCGGGGGGCAGCAATTCATGGCCGAAATCCCACGGCGTGTTGACCGGCGACCATGGCTTACAGGCTTTTTCATAGGTGCCGAGCAGGATGCCGTTGCGCTCCTGGCGGGTGTAGATCTCGCCCTTGAAGTCGAGCACGCCGATCATTTCGCGGCCGGTCGACTTGTTGAATTCCTCGACCTCCGGCATCGGCTCGGTGAGCAGATACATGTGCTCCATGGCAAGAACCGGCAGCTCGACGCCGACCATGCGGCCGATCTCGCGCGCCCACAGGCCGCCGCAGTTGACGACATGCTCGGCCTTCACCGTGCCCTGTTC
>NZ_RZQA01001086.1:0-1792 GCF_004022915.1 Mesorhizobium sp. M7A.F.Ca.US.006.04.2.1 | reverse complement strand
ACTCCATTCTATTTGACGGCCCCGGCCATCAGGCCGCGGATGTAGAAGCGCTGCAGCGCCAGGAACAGGATGAGGCACGGCACCATCATCACGGTGACGCCCGCCTGCACCGCGCCCCAGTCGATGGCGCCGAAGCGGCCCGACTGCAGTGCGGTCATCATCACGGGCAGCGTGAATTTGGATTGATCGGTCATCAGCACGAGGGCGGCGAGGAATTCGTTCCAGGCGCCGAGGAAGGCAAACAGGGCGATGGTGACGACGCCCGGCCAGACCAGCGGCAGCATCACCTTCCAAAGCATGGTGAGATTGCCGGCGCCGTCCATGCGGGCGGCTTCCTCGATCTCGCGCGGCACTGCGTCGAAGGCGTTGCGCATCATGAAGATCGAAAACGGCAGTTGCAGCGTCACATAAACGCCGACCAGGCCGGTCAGCGTGTTGTGCAGGCCAAGCTTGGTCAGCACCAGGAAGATCGGCGTCAGGATCGACTGGAACGGGATCATGATCGTCGACAGGATGAGGATGAAGAACAGGTCCTTGAACGGAAACCGGAACCGCGAAAAGCCGTAGCCGGCCAGCACGCTGACGGCGACCGACAGCACGACGGTCATCACCGAGACGTAGATGCTGTTTTGCGCCGAGACCCACAGCCCGTCGCCGAAGCTGTTGAGCGTGGCGTAGTTCTCCAGCGAGAAGCCTGATGTCGGCCAGGGCGGCAGCGGCGGCAGGCGCGCTTCGGTCGCTGGCTTGAACGCCGACAGCACCGCCCACACGATCGGCGCGGCAAACAGCACCGAGGCGACGATGCCGGTCGAATGCTCGCCGATGCGGCTCAAGAGCCGGCGGTTGCGGGAAGCGGCCTGCGCCATCAGTCGAGCCCCTCCGGCTTGCGCAGCAGCCACAGCTGGACGAGGCTGAGCGCCACCAGGATCACCAGCAGCACCATCGACAAAGCCGCGCCGTAGCCGAGCTTGAACGACACGAAGGACTGGTTGAAGATCCAGTAGACCGCCGTCAGCGTCTGGTTGCGTGGGCCGCCGCGCAGGATGATGTAGAACTGGTCGAAGGCGAGGATCGAGCCGGCGACCGACAGGATCAGGGCCAGCGCCAGCGTGCGGCGCATCAGCGGCAAAGTGATCGCCCTGAACCTGGCGAACGGACCGGCGCCGTCGATGACGGCCGCCTCCTGCAGATCCTGCGGGATCGATTGCAGGCCGGCCATCAGAATGATCATGGTGAAGCCGGCGACCTTCCAGACGACCATGGCGATGATCGACCAGAAGGCCGGCTGGAAGGTGGCCAAAAGGTTGAACTTCCTGTCGATCAGGCCAAGGTCGTAGGCGGCCGGGCTGAACAGGCCGGAATCGACGTTCAACAGCCATGACCAGAGCAGGCTGGCCGAGGCAAAGCCGACAACCGCCGGCATGAAGAACATCGTCCGGTAAAGATTGGTCAGCGGCCGCGGCCGCTCGACGAACAGTGCCAGCGGAAACGCCACCACGAAGATCGCGATGGTGACGATCACGGTGTAGTAGGCGGTGAAGCGCAGCGCGTTCCAGAACCGGGTGTCGCGCAGGATGGCGACATAGTTGCCGAGGCCGATAAAGCTGTGCTCGCCCATCAGGGGCCAGTTGTGCAGCGACATCCACGCCGTCATGCCGAGCGGGATCAGGAAAAAGACGACGACCAGCGCGACAGCCGGCGCGACATAGAGCAGGCCGATCCATTGGTGGCGGCTGGCGACCTTGCGGGCGCGGGGCGGGGCAGGGGTTGCTGCGGTGATGACGGTCATGAC
>NZ_RZQA01001085.1:0-1792 GCF_004022915.1 Mesorhizobium sp. M7A.F.Ca.US.006.04.2.1 | reverse complement strand
ACGGTATGTCGACAGTCAGCGTGAGCCCGCCGATGGCGGTTATCAAAAGACCTTTCTGGTGATCGTGATGAGAGGACATGCAGGAACTTTCGCAATGAAATGCAGGCTGGCGGCCGGCCGGTGCAATGGCGCACTCTCTCCAGCCAACCGGCTGAAAGACCAGCATCCCCTGCCTTGAAACAGTTTAAAGGCGGACCTTGGAAAAGCTCAGCGTGAAACCGCTTCGTTGATGTAGCGTTCCCAGCCCTTGGGGCCGAGATGCTCCTGCGGCATGAAGCGCATCTTATAATTCATCTTGCGCGAGCCGTTGACCCAGTAGCCGAGATAGACATGGGGCAGACCCATCGCCCTGGCGCGGGCGATGTGGTCGAGGATCATGAACGTGCCGAGCGACCGTTCCTCGAAATCGGGATTGAAGTAGGAATAGACCATCGACAGGCCGTCAGCCATCTTGTCGGTGAGCGCCACCGCGATCAGCTCGCCCTGTCCCTTGCCGGTGATGAAGGTGTCGGGTCCACGCCGCCGATATTCGATCACCTTGGTGTCGACATGGGTATCCTCGACCATCATCGCATAGTCGAGCACCGTCATGTCGGACATGCCGCCACGGCGGTGGCGGGCATCGAGGTAGCTGCGGAACAGGGAATATTGTTCGGTCGAGGGCTCGGCATTGTGCATGTAGCCGACGAGATCGGAATTGTGCTGCAGCACGCGCTTCATGTTGCGGCTGGCGACGAATTCCTGGGCGAGGATGCGTACCGAAACACAGGCGCGGCAGGTCTCGCAGGCCGGCCGGTAGGCGATGTTCTGCGAGCGCCGGAAGCCGCCTTGCGTCAACAGGTCGTTCATCTCCGCCGCCTTGTCGCCAACCAGGTGCGTGAACACCTTGCGCTCGAACTGGCCGTCGAGATAGGGGCACGGCGACGGCGCGGTCAGGAAGAACTGCGGCGACTGGGTCGGATGCTGCGTCATCGAGCCTTGGAAACACTCCTTCGAATCGCTCTACCTTTGGCGCGGATGGCGAAAAATTCAACAGGATTATGTGGGCGCGGTCGACTCGACTCCTTCACATTTGTGCTCAATCGGTTGCGACTGCTCTTCAGAGGGCCGTTTCAGCGGTCGGTGCGGCTGACGACCGTGCCAAGCAAAAGATCGTGCAAGGTGCGTTTGCGGTCGGAAAACAGCGTCACCAGCAGGACAAGCGGCGACAGGATGACATTGCCGGCCCAGAACAGCACCGAATGGACAACCGCAGTGAGGCCGTCGATCGGCCTGCCGTCGAGCCGGTCGAGCCGGATGCCCATCATCTTCATGCCCGTGGTGGCCTGGTCAGCGCTGCCCAACGTGTTCCAGATGTAGAGGATGGCCACAGTCGGCACCAGGACGCCGAACAGCATCCAGCCAAGGCCGAGGGTCAAAAGCCCGAGAAAGAACACCAGAATGGCAAACGGAATGGTGAGCAGCGCGACGATGATATAGTCGATCACAAAAGCCAGGATGCGCCTCGTGCGTACGCCGTCATAGGCCCTGACATCGTCGAGCCTGCTGGTGATGATTTCGCCGTCGAGAACGCGCGCGTTCATGTCATTTCCTCGTAACAAGGTCCGACATAGGGTGCGGACTGCTCAGCCATGAAATGGTGAAGGCCTGTGGCGGAATCAAGATCGCGCTTCCAGCGGTGCTCCAGCTTCGATGGCGTCGGGCCCGATGCGAACTGGTTGAATTTGCGGCGCGGATAGCATTAGCTTGTTGCGGCGCAGCAGAGCGCACAGGGGACGGGGCAATATGGACT
>NZ_RZQA01001084.1:0-1794 GCF_004022915.1 Mesorhizobium sp. M7A.F.Ca.US.006.04.2.1 | reverse complement strand
CCCGTTGCGATGATCTCCGCAACCGTAATATCGTCGGCTGACCCAATGACGGAGAGAACTTCTTGCCGTGTCATCGTTTGACCGCGTTCTGACTACAACTGAACTAGATGGAGATTTCATGGAGCACTTGCAACCGATCTAATGAGGGCTGTCGCAGGATTCCCTTGCGCAAGATCAGGGGCTGCGCAATGGGCGCCATTCACCTAGCCAAACGCGCGCCACATAGGGCGCAGGGCGCAGAAATCGACGGAGCCCATGCGCTCGGCATTTGCGAAGACCCGGCAAGTCATCCAGATGATCGCCCATCACTGAGGCCATTTGGTGGAACTCCCCCTGGACCATCCACGCAGCCGGAATCGGCCATGGGTGTTCTGAACAACCCGGAAACTCGTTTCAGGGGATTATTCTCGAAATCGTAGTCTGCCGGGCGCGATGTGGAGATTACAGGGGAACCCTTCGTCTCGGTGGTCCAAAGTCCCTGAACTAACCTGTTATCGTCGACGCACGGGAAACCCCGTGATTCAGAAGAGCAGATCTCGGGCCACGCACGGCCTATGCCCCGAGGCTGCCCGGCCGAATGTGTTTGCGCGCGGATAACTCCGGTCTGTGAAGCAGCACCCTGTTGCGGCCCGTCTGCTTGGCAAGGTAAAGTGCGGCATCCGCTCGCTGCTGTAACTGCTCCGGCGAGATCGCCTCAGAGGTCTGAACGGCAACTCCAATGCTCAGGGTGACCCAGCGCGACACACGGGATCCAGGGTTGGGCAAAGCGGCAGCCTCGACGCTCTTACGCATTCGTTCAGCCACAGCGGCGGCCTCTTCCTCGTTCACCCCGGGCAGGAGCACGAGGAATTCTTCGCCGCCATAACGGGCAACGTGATCGCGATCACGCCTCACGTTTTCCTTCAAGATAGTTGCGACCTTTACCAAACACCGATCTTCCTCCGCATGGCCGAGGTGGTCGTTTAGCTTCTTGAAGTTGTCAATGTCGCACATCAGCATCGCGGCACCGGCAAGGCAACGTTTGTCACTTCCCCATAGGCGCTCGAGTGTTTCCGTCATCCAGCGACGGTTGGAGATGCCGGTGAGTGGATCGGTCCTCGCCAGGAGTACCAGTCGATCATTCGCTTTCGCCAGTTCGGCGACCCTGCGTCGGTCGCGAAGCTCAAACAGGAAAGTCTTTTGAGCAAGAATTGTCATGATGCGCCGCGCGGCCACCGTTGCAAAGATACCGCTGGCGAAGAACAGCGTTCCAGCCACTGCACTCCCATGCGCGATGGCCGGGTTCTGCAGTTGAAGCATGAGAAAGAGTCCGAGCGCCAGCGCAGCGATCGTCATCGTCCACGCCAGGGGGATCCCGAAGATTATGATGGCTGTGATGGCCACGAACAACATGACGTTCAATTGCCGTTCGTAGAACTCGCCACCAGCGCTTGCTCCGACCAATGCGACTGACAACAAGATCAGGAACATGCCTGCGATCAGCGAAGCTCCTTGGAGCCAAGGCGCCTGCGGTTTACGCCAGGCTAGGACCACGGCCAACGCGATGGGCGGGATGATGGCGCCGGGCAGGAGCATGGACTGCGCTACGCCCCATGGAAGCAACGCCGCGTTCAGTGCCAACGTCAGCACATCCAAAAATGCCACCCAGATCATCCACGCGCGGATGATTTTCGCCGTTTGCGACCAGACACGTGCTCGAAATAGGCGTTCGATCTCGCCACGCAGGCTGATTTCGCGCGTACGGCGCGCCAGAAGCCGGTCGACCTCAGCGGCTAGGGCAGGATCATCCTGCAC
>NZ_RZQA01001083.1:0-1797 GCF_004022915.1 Mesorhizobium sp. M7A.F.Ca.US.006.04.2.1 | reverse complement strand
CTCCAGCGACAAGCGAGCCGGTCGCCGCACCGGCGCCAGCCACGGAAACGGAAGACTCGACCGGCGAGATCGTGTCCGGGCCGTGGACCGCTCCAGAACCGGCGCCGAAGGCGGTGGAACCCGCGGAGCTTCCCGGAGCGACGAAAGCCGCCCGCCAATCCGATGTCGAAACCCCGCTCGGCACCCGCTGGGCGGTCTGGGTCGGCGGCATCGCCCTGGCGCTGGGCGGTCTGTTCCTGATCCGCTACACCATCGAAGCCGGCATTTTCGGCCCCGGCGTACGGCTGACCATGGCCGGCGCGCTCGGCCTTGTGCTGGTCGCCGGCGGCGAGTTCGTCCGCCGCACCGGCTTCAAGATGCCCGTACAAGGCGCCGCGGGCGCCTATATTCCGGCGATCCTGGCAGCGGCCGGTGCCTTCATCCTGTTCGGCACCGTCTATGCCGCGCATGGCATCTACGGCTTCATCGGCCCGGCACTCGCCTTCACGCTGCTCGGCGTCATCGGCGTGGCGACGATCGCGGCAGCCCTTGTCCATGGCCAGGCGCTGGCCGGCATCGGCCTTGTCGGCGCCATGGTGACGCCGGTGCTGGTCGCCTCGCAGGCACCCAATCCCTGGGCGCTGTTCGGCTATCTCGCCATCGTGCTTGCCGCCACCGGCGTCATCGCCCGCATGCGCGACTGGAAGTTGCTGATGGCGGCTGCCTTTTTCGGCACCGGTGTCTGGACCATTCTCTATATGACCGATGCGCCGGGGGCGAAGCTCTCTGCGATCCTGTTCATCGACGCCGTCACGCTGGCCGTGCTCGCCCTTGTCTGGCTCGCTCGCCGTGGCGACGAAACCACGCCAGACAGGGCTTTCGACTGGCCGTCCATCGTGCCTGGCCTGTTCGTCGCATTCTCGGCACTGGGCCTGTCGGTCGACCCGGCCTTTGCTGCCGCCAGCTATGCCTTGCCGGGCGCGGTGGTGATCGCCGCGATGGTGGCGGTCACGCTTTATCGTCCGCTGGCGCTGCCGCTCCTCTATGCCGCGGGACTGGTCACGGTGCTGATCTATCTCGGCATCATCCCGCCAACCTTGATCGCTTCCGATTTTTCGGGCGGCGCCTTGGGCGTCGACGGACTGCCGGTGGCCACGTCCAACGCGCTGACCTTGCGCATCGGCATCGCACTCGGCCTGGTCTTCATCGGCGCCGGCTTCTGGGCCGCGCGCCGGTTCGCCGCCGGCACGCAGATCCGCGCGGCCTCATGGGCAGCGTGGGGCGTCATCGTCCCGCTGGTCGTCCTGCTGGCGCTCTGGTTCACTTTCGGCAATCTCGACCGTGACCCTGTCTACGCCGCCGCAGCGGCACTGCTGGTCGTCATTTTCGCCGCCGGCGGCGAGTGGATCGCGCGGGCCGAGGAGCCGCCGCTCAAGGGCGGCATCGCCGTGTCGTTTGCCCTGGGCGGCGCGGCCATCGCCGGGCTGCTGCTGATGCATATGGCTTTCGATTCCGGCTGGACCACCATCCTGCTCGGTGCGGCGGCCATTGTGCCGGCGCTGGCCACGCGCTGGCGCGTCTATCCGGTGCTCGGCTGGATTTCGGTCGGCGCGGTGATCGCGGTGCTTGGCCGTGTCGCCTTCGACCCGACCATTGTCGGCGCCGGGTTCCTGTCGACGACGCCGGTGTTCAACTGGCTGTTGCCCGGCTACGGCGTGCCGGCGCTGGCCTTCGGCTTTGCCGCCTGGCAGCTTGCGCGCACAACGAATGGCCGGCCGCGCCTTGCCATGGAGGCGGCAGCGCAAACAGTGCCGCTGC
>NZ_RZQA01001082.1:0-1800 GCF_004022915.1 Mesorhizobium sp. M7A.F.Ca.US.006.04.2.1 | reverse complement strand
GCGGCTCGACCGCTGGTTCAAGACCCATTTCCCGGGCCTTGGTTTCGGCCATTTGCAGAAGCTTCTGCGCTCCGGCCAGATCCGTGTCGACGGCGGCCGGGTCAAGGCCGACACCCGTGTCGAGCCCGGCCAGATGGTTCGCGTCCCACCGCTCGAGGTTGACAAGAAGGGCGAGAGTGCGCTGACCGGCCACTCGATCCGCAACCAGGGCGATGCCGATGTCCTGTCGAAAATGCTGATCCATGAAGACCCTAAGGTTTTCGTCTTCAACAAGCCGGCGGGCCTTGCGGTGCAGGGCGGCTCGGGCGTCACCCGCAATGTCGACGACATGCTGGAGGCCTGGCGCAACCAGAAGGGCGAGAAGCCCAGACTGGTTCACAGGCTCGACCGCGACACTTCGGGCGTGCTGGTCGTCGCCCGCACCCGACTGGCCGCCATGAAGCTCTCGGAAGCGTTTCGCGCCCGCGAGACCAAGAAGACCTATTGGGCGCTGGTCAAGGGCGTGCCGCCCAAACGCGAGGACAAGATCTCGACCTGGCTGATCAAGGAGCCGACGCCGGACGGTGACCGCGTGCGGGTCGCCGCGCATGGCGAAAAGGGCGCCGACCACGCTGTGTCCTACTACCGCATCATCGAGCAGGCGGCGCAGACGATGACCTGGCTTGAAATGGAGCCCTATACGGGCCGCACCCACCAGCTTCGCGTCCATGCCGCCTACATCGGCTGCCCGATCCTGGGCGATCCGAAATATTTCGAGGCCGACACCAACTGGGACTTTCCCGGGGGCATTCAAAACCGCCTGCATCTGCACGCCCGCCGCATCATCATTCCGCATCCCGACAAGGGCGTCATCGATGTCACGGCGCCAATGCCGCCGCATATGCGCCAGAGCTGGAACCTGATCGGCTTCGACGACGCCAGCGCGGAGGACTGATCGTGAGCGGCGCCACCGACGCGCTCGACCGGCGCGACACGGTCGACCTGGCCGCCGCCGCGATCATGGTCGGGCTGACCTTTTCCTGGGGGCTGAATTACGTCGCCGCCAAGATCTCCTATGCTGGCTATGATCCGGTTTTCCTGTCGATCGCGCGCTCGATCATCGGCGGCATGTGTGTCTTTGCCTGGTGCCGGTGGCGCGGCATCGCGCTTTTCACGCGCGACGGGACCTTGCTCGCCGGCATCTTGGTTGGCGCGCTTTTCGGCATCGAGTTCCTTTGCCTCTATGTCGGCCTGGAGCATACGACCGTTGCCCGCAACACGCTGCTGGTCAACACCATGCCGTTCTGGATGCTGCTCGGCGGCCATTTCCTGCTCGGCGAGCAGATCACGTTGAGAAAATTCCTTGGCCTGCTGCTGGCCTTTGCCGGCCTTGCCGCGGTGTTTTCCGACAAGCTTGGCGGCGGCGGAGACATGCTGTTCGGCGATCTGCTGAGCCTTGGCTCCGGATTCTTCTGGGCTTTGACCAACATCCTCATCAAGCGCTCGAAGCTGGTCGAGGCGAGCGCCGAGAAGCTTCTGCTTTACCAGCTCGCCGGGGCAGCGATCGTGGGCGTATTGGTGCTGCCTCTCGCCGGCCCGCCCGTTCGCGACCCGACCGTGCTGCCGACCTTGGCGCTGCTTTTCCAGGCGGTCTACATCGTCGCCTTCACCTATGTGCTGTGGTTCTGGCTGCTGCGGCGGTATTCGGCGTCAGGCTTGTCCAGTTTCACCTTCCTGTCGCCGGTTTTCGGCGTGCTGTGCGGAGCCATGTTCTTGAATGAGCCGCTGACCATGCGCATTTTCCTGGCACTTGGCCTGATT
>NZ_RZQA01001081.1:0-1802 GCF_004022915.1 Mesorhizobium sp. M7A.F.Ca.US.006.04.2.1 | reverse complement strand
GCCTCGAACTGCCGGTGCTGGCCATGGAGCACATGTACCTGATCACCGAGGATATGCCGGAGGTCGCCGCCTGGAACGCCAAGACCGGCACCGAGATCATCCACACGGTCGACTTCGACGGCGAGCTTTACCTGCGCCAGGAGCGCGGCGGCATGCTGATGGGCACTTACGAAAAGGCCAACAAGCCATGGTCCGAATACCAGACGCCATGGAATTTCGGCCATGAATTGCTGGCGCCCGACATCGACCGCATCGCGCCGTCGCTTGAGGTCGGCTTCCGCCATTTCCCGGCCTTCCAGAACACGGGCATCAAGCAGATCATCAACGGGCCTTTCACCTTCGCGCCCGACGGCAACCCACTGGTCGGGCCGGTGCGTGGCCTGCCGGGCTTCTGGGTCGCCTGCGGTGTCATGGCGGGGTTTTCGCAAGGCGGCGGCGTCGGCCTCGCTTTGTCGAACTGGATGATCGAGGGCGATCCCGGCGCCGACATCTGGGCGATGGATGTCGCGCGCTACGGCGACTGGGCGACGATGGCCTATACCAACGCCAAGGTGCGCGAGAATTATTCCAGGCGCTTTTCGATCCGCTTCCCCAATGAGGAGCTGCCCGCCGGGCGGCCGCTGAAGACGACGCCGGTCTACGACCTGCTGTCGGCCAAGGGTGCGCAATGGGGCGTTGCCTATGGACTGGAAGTGCCGCTGTGGTACGCGCCGGAAGGCGTCAAGGACGAATTCTCCTGGCGCCGCTCGAGCGATTTCACGCAGGTCGCCAAGGAGGTCGCCACAGTTCGCGACGGTGTCGGCCTGTCGGAGATTTCGAGCTTCGCCAAATACAAGGTGACGGGTGAGGGAGCGGCCGCTTGGCTCGACCGGATGCTTGCCTGCAAACTGCCCAAGCCCGGCCGCATGACGCTGGCGCCGATGCTGAAGGAAGACGGCAGACTGATCGGCGATTTCACCCTCGCCAATCTCGGAAGCGAGGGCTGGTTCCTCGCCGGCTCCGGCATCGCCGAGCAATACCATATGCGCTGGTTCGAGAAGCACCTGCCTGACGATGGATCGGTCCGCATCGAGGCGCTGGGCGCGAAGCTCACCGGTCTGTCGATCGCAGGCCCGAAGGCGCGGGATGTGCTGGCAAAGGCGACGCGCTCGGATGTCTCCAATGCGGCCTTTTCCTTCATGGCCATTGGCCGGATGGATATCGGCATGGCGCCGTGCCTGGTCGGCCGTGTGAGCTATACCGGCGATCTCGGCTACGAGATCTGGGTGGCGCAGGAATACCAGCGCGCCGCCTATCAAGCGCTGATGGCGGCGGGCGGGGAATTCGGCATCGGCCTGTTCGGCTCGCGCGCCCTCAATGCGCTGCGGCTGGACAAGAATTACGGCTCATGGGGGCGCGAGTACCGGCCGATCTACGGGCCGCTGGAAGCGGGGCTCGACCGCTTCGTTGCTTACGGCAAGGACGCCGATTTCATAGGCAAGGCCGCGGCGCTGGCCGAGCGCAGGCAGGGCGGCAAATTGCGCCTGCGCGCTTTTATCGTCGATGCCGACGATGCCGATGTCATTGGCGATGAGCCGATCTGGTTCGATGGTGCGGTGCGCGGCTGGGTGACGTCGGGCGGCTATGCGCATCATTCGAAGAAATCCGTCGCCGTCGGCTATGTGCCGAAGGAGATCGCTGATGAGAGCGACGGCTTCGAGATCGAGCTGCTGGGCAAGCGCCATGCGGCGCGCATTCAGGCGGTGCCGCTGTTCGACGCCAATTTCGAACGGATGCGTGCTTGAAGCGCTTCGGCTTCGCCG
>NZ_RZQA01001080.1:0-1802 GCF_004022915.1 Mesorhizobium sp. M7A.F.Ca.US.006.04.2.1 | reverse complement strand
ATCACGCGGCGGTGCGGCAATAATCTGACGGTAGGCGGCGGTCGTCATGGCTTGCCCTCCGGCCCAGCTGTTGTGTTGAGGAGTTGGCGGAGGAACTCCTGCATCCAGATCGGGACGGCTGAAAGACCGGCGCGCAGATCCTCGCGGATCGCCTGGCCGTGCTTGGGGTCGGAAAGCAGGCGGCGCAAAGCAGTCTCGATCCGCTTGCGCTCGCTGTCTTGGGTCAGCATATCCTGCATCCAATGCAGGGCTTGGACGACCCGCATTCCCGGTCGATCCGCCCAATAAAGGCGGCTCGGCGCCGCATACTTGAAATAGATTTCCTGGCTGCCGAGTTTGATCGGCTTCAATCTCGCATCGACCAGTACCTCGATCCGCGCGGGTACGGCCGTCGTAAGCCCAAGATCGTTGGCGGCCGTCATGCCATCGATGACGGTGCGCGCGTTGTCGCGGCGTGTCACCGCCCGGATCACGGCGCGATAGTCCGGCACGGTGGCGCGGCCGGTCAGAGTATTGGTCCGCGGGCGGTCATAGAGACCGCGGTCAATCCGGCGAAGCTCTTGAGCCGCTGCCAGTCGCTGCAGGGTCTTGTCCACCGCGGAACGGGTGCCGAGATCGGCAAAGTCGCCGGGTGTCCAGACCTCCTCGGGCTTGGACTGGATGCGCGCGAGCACGCGAGAGCGAATATCGGTGTCGTGTTCGACCGCTGTCATGTCCGAAATATGCGACAAGTTTCGGACGATGGCAAGCGAGCTTCGTCCGAAGAATGCTACAAATTTCGGACAAAGCGCGAAATCTGGAACCACTGCAGCCGCTCAAACTCGGGTTATTCAAGCGCGATCCAGGCCGGCGCATGATCGCTCGGTTTCTCCCACCCTCGCGTCTCAACATCCACCCCGGCATCGCGAAGCTTGGGCGACAACGAGGGACTGACCAGCAGATGGTCCATCCGCAGGCCAGAACTCTTGTCGTAGCCGCCCCCATAGGAGTGGTTCCAATACGTATAGACCCCCTTTTCCGGATGGATGCGCCTGACCGCGTCGATCCAGCCGTCCTCGAGCATCGCGGCATAGGCTTGGCGACTCTCGGGAAAGTAAACCGCATCGCCGATCCATCGTCGCGGCACCACGGCATCAATCGGAGTTGGAACGACATTGTAGTCGCCGCACAGCACGGTCGGCGCTCCCGCTTTGAGCAGATCCTGGCCGTAGCTAATCAGGCGGTCGAACCAGCGCAGCTTGTAGTCAAACTTGGGACCAGGGGCGGGATTTCCGTTTGGCAGGTAGAGACAGCCGACGACGAGCCCGCTGATCTCCGCCTCGATATAGCGGCTATGGCTATCGTCAGGGTCGCCAGGAAGCCCGCGTCGGCGCTCGATCGGGTCAGCTCCGCGAGCCAGGATAGCGACGCCGTTGTAGGATTTCTGGCCGTGCCAGATCGCGCCATAGCCAGCATCGCCGATCGCCTCGGCCGGAAATTTCTCGTCCGAGGTTTTGAGTTCTTGAAGGCAGACGACGTCATAGCGCGTGGCCTTTAGCCACGCGATGAGGACCGGCAGACGACCATTGACGCCGTTTACATTGAACGTGGCAACCCGGAGCATCTAGCCGGACCCCGTGGTTCAGTTCTTACCTAGCTTATCCTCGACCTTCTTGCGCCTGTTCCCGACCGATTTCACGGCTGACTTCACGTCGGCCTTGCTCGCTCCGGTCTTACCCGCCTCGTATTTCACTTCGTGATCCTGCCCCCCAGCGACCTTCGCGCGGTCCTGGTTGCGTCCACGTGTTGTTCCAGTATTGGGC
>NZ_RZQA01000107.1:0-10755 GCF_004022915.1 Mesorhizobium sp. M7A.F.Ca.US.006.04.2.1 | reverse complement strand
GGCCTCAGCCGAGCCCATTTCTCACGCTGTTTCGCCGAGAGCGAAGGCCTGCCTCCGGCCGAGTTCGTGCTGCAGCAGCGCCTGCAACGCGCGGCGAAGCTGCTGACCAAAGCGGATTTTTTGCCGGTGAAGGAAGTCGCCATCCTGTGCGGCTTCGAGGAAGCGAACTATTTTTCAAAGGTCTTCCGCCGCTGCTACGGCATCACACCGAGCCAGTTCCGCACCACAGGCATGTACGCGAATTTGCGGACTCCGGCCAGGCGCGGCGTCAGGGCGTTCGATGACGAGACCTGACGCCGCCACGGTTAAACAGGCAGCCAACTAGGCAGCGCGCAGGCTGCCGCCGTCCAGCCATTCGAGATCGGCTTGCGAAAGCGTGATGTCGAGAGCGCGCAGGCTGTCGTCCAGTTCATCCAACGTGCGTGGCCCGATCAGCGGGATGGAGGGGAAGGGCTGAGCGAGCACATAGGCCAGCGCAATATGGATTGGGCTCTTGCCCAGTCTCGCGGCAAGTTCGATCGCCCGGTCGCGGCGGCCGAAATTCCGCTCGGAGTACCAGACCCGCACCAGCTCCTCATTGTCTTGCTTGTCGCGACCCGCCCGATCGGTGAAGAAGCCGCGCCCCTGGCTCGACCAGGCGAAATTCGGCATCTTCCTGGATGTCAGCCAGGCCTTCCACGCATCCGTGGAGGACGTGACGCAGCCAGCCCAGATCGGCTCCAGCATTTCGGCCAGCGAGAAATTGTTGGACAGCGCACCGGGCTTTTGCTTGCCGGTGCATTCGGCGTAGGCAATTGCCTCATCCATGCGTTCCATCGTCCAGTTCGAACCGCCGAACGGGCCGCGGATGCGGCCGGCCTTGACCTCGCGATCCATTGCATCGACGAATTCGCCGACCGGCACATCCGGATTGTCGCGGTGCATGAAGTAGACATCGACATGATCGGTCTGCAGGCGTTCGAGCGTCTGGTCGAGCTGCTTGCCGATCACATCAGGATAGCACAGCGGCGAGTGGGCGCCCTTGGCGATGACCACCGATTGCGCGCGCACGCCACGGTTTTTCAACCATTCGCCAAGCAGCTTCTCGGTATAGCCGCCGCCATAGACATAGCCGGTATCGAAGAGATTGCCGCCGGCCTCGAAAAAGGCATCGAGCAGGATCGAACCTGAGGAAAACGTACGGAAATCCTCGAAGCCGAGCGCCACCACCGATGCCGGCTTCGACAGGCCAGGAATGGTGCGCTTGGCGACCGCCGTGCCGCCGGACAGCAGCGGCCGGCCGGAGATGGTGTTGGTGCGTTGCTCGGCCTTCTCGATCCCGTATTCGAGGCCGGCTGCCGCCCGCCATTTGTCCAGCACACGCAAGGTGCCGAGGCTTTCCGCCCACGCCATGCCCGGCCAGGCGAATTCTTGGCCGCCGGCGAGGATCGCCTCGCCGGCTGCGTCGACCTCGAAGGAATAGACATGGCGCTTCTCGTCGACGCTGATGGTCTGGCGCGTACCATCGGAGGCGATGACGTCTATCCGGCCGAGACCGACATCGCGGTTGCCGCCGGCGAACCAGAAGTCCGGCACTTCGATGCGGCCCTTAGTGCCCAGGATGCGCAGGACATTGTCCTGGCTGAGCGAGATGCTGCAGGAGACTTCAGCGACAATGCCACCGGGGAAATGCAGCAGCGCGGAGGCCCATTCGTCGACGCCGGACTGGCCCAGATGGGCGGTGCCGACCACCTTGTCTGGCTCGCTGAAGGGCTTTCCGACGGCCGCACCGGCAATCAGCCGGACCATCGAGACGGGATAGCCGCCGACATCGAGAATACCGCCGCCGGCGAGATCGTTGGCATAGAGCCGGTGCTGCGGCATGAAGCCCGGCATGGCGAAACCGAAGCTCGACTTGATCATCCTGATCTCGCCTATGACGCCGGACCTGATCAGCTCCACCAGCTTCTTGGTCTGCGGGTGCAACCGGTACATGAAGGCTTCGCCGAGGAATGTGCCGGCCTTGCGCGCGGCATGCATCATGGCGTCGGCCTCGAAGGCGGTCAGCGCCAGCGGCTTTTCGCACAGCACATGCTTTCCGGCCTCGGCCGCCTTGATCGCCCATTGCGCATGGCCTGGATGCGGTATCGAAATGTAGACGGCGTCGATGTCGGGGTCGGCGAGCAGCGCGTCGTAGCCGTCGAGGATACGGGCACCGGGAAAACGCTCGGCAAGCCCCGGCTTGGCGGGATTGCGTGCGCCGATGGCGACCAGCTTGCCGGTGTCCGAAGCGGCCACGCCACCGGCAAAGGACTGGGCGATGCTGCCCGGGCCGAGAATGCCCCAGCGAATGGGCGTGGTTGCGGTCATTGTCATTCTCCTTGAAGGCTGGAAAGGGCTGGCGGTCAGCGCAGCCGCAGTCCTTTTTCGTCGAACAGGTAGGATTTGCGGATGGAAACGGTGATCGCGGACGTGTCAGGGACCTTTGCCGCGTCGCGCTGGATCACCACGTCGTCCCCGTTGGCCGTTCTGGCATAGAGGAAACTTGTGCCGCCCAGGTGCTCGATCACGTCGATGGCAACCACAAGGTCGGCGTCGCCTTCTCCGGCATTGCCGAAATGTTCAGGCCGCACACCGACAATGACCTTGCTGCCGATTTTTGGGCCGCCGATTTCGGGCGCAGTGCCAGTCAGCGGTTGCGTGATGCGGGTCTTCTCCTGGCCCGCCAGTTCGACCACGACGCCAGGTGCATCGTGCCCGACAACCCGGCCTTTGATGAAATTCATCTTCGGCGAGCCGACAAAGCCGGCGACGAACTGATTGTCGGGGTTGTCGTAGAGATCGAGTGGCCGGCCGATCTGCTCGATATGGCCGGCGCGCATCACGACGATCCTGTCGGCGAGCGTCATCGCCTCGGTCTGGTCGTGGGTGACATAGATCATTGTCGTGCCCAGTTCCTTATGGAGCCGGGAGATCTCGACGCGCATCTGGACGCGCAATTCGGCGTCGAGATTGGAGAGCGGCTCATCGAACAGGAACACCTGCGGTTCGCGCACGATGGCGCGGCCGATGGCGACGCGCTGGCGCTGACCGCCTGAGAGTTTTTTCGGGCGTCTGTCCATCAGTTCGCTGATGCGCAGGATCTCGGCCGCCCGCTTCACCCGCCGTTCGGTGTCGGCTTTTGGATTGCCGGTCATGCGCAGGCCGAAAGAGAGGTTCTGTTCGACGCTCATATGCGGATACAGCGCGTAGGACTGGAACACCATGGCGATGCCGCGGTCGGCCGCCTCGACATCATTGACCACCTTGCCGCCGATGGCGATCTCGCCGCCGCTGATGTCCTCGAGCCCGGCGATCATCCTGAGCAGCGTCGATTTTCCGCAGCCGGAGGGGCCGACGAAGACGACGAACTCGCCGTCCTTGATGTCCATGCTGGCGCCATGGACGACCTCGAAGACGCCGAAGCGCTTGACGACATTGGTGAGCGTGACCGTTGCCATGCTGCCCCTTACTTGACCGCGCCGGCGGCAATGCCGGCGATGAAATGGCGCTGCAGCAGCACGAAGACGACCAGCATCGGCACCGTCAGCATTACAGCGCCCGCCATGATGCCGCCCCATGACACCTTGGTGAGGCCGATCAGCGTGCCGAGCGCCACCGGCGCCGTCATCGAACCGGGCTGGCTGTTGATCAAAAGCGGCCACAGATAATTGTTCCAGGAGGCGAGGAACAGGATGATGGCGAGTGCGGCCAGCATCGGCCGCGCCAAAGGCAGCGCGACAAAGAGGAAGATGCGCCACTCCTTCACGCCCTCGACGCGCGCCGCATCGAAGAGGTCGTCCGGCATCATCGAAAAACTCTGCCGCATGAACAGCACGCCGAGCGAATTGAACAGCGGCGGAACGATCAGCGCCACCCAGGTGTTGGCGAGCTTGAAGTCGCGCGCCACCATGATGAACTGCGGGATCAGCACGACCGCATAGGGCAGCGTTATGGTGCCCAGTATGATGGCGACAACCGCGCCCTTGCCGAAGAACTGGTAGCGGGCCAGCGCCCAGCCGGCCATCGACGTCAGCAGCACCGACAGGATGGTGTAGGTCACCGCCACCGAGACCGAAATGCCGATGGCGCCGACGAAGTTCGTGTCACGCTGCAGATTGTTGAAATTGTCGATGAAATTGCCGTGCGGCAAAAGCTCGATGCCGGGGCTGAAGATGCCGTTGTCGGGCATGGTCGAGAACACCACCATCATCCACAGCGGAAACAGCCAGATCAGCGCCAGCGGCGTCAGGAACAGATGCAGAGCGATGCTGCGTCCCAGCCTGGCGGAGGAGCGCGAACTCATTTCGGTTCCCTCGTCAGCCACAGCTGCGCCAGCGTGATGGCGATCGCCAGCCCGGCCATGGTGTAGGCGACGGCCGAGGCGTAGCCGAAGTTGAGCGACCGAAAGCCCTGGCGGTAAAGCAGCAGGCCAAGCGTCTCCGTGCCGCCGCCCGGCCCGCCGCGCTCGGTGATCAGGAAGGGCTCGGTGAACAGCTGCATGGTGCCGATGATCGACAGCACGAGACAGAACACGATGACCGGCTTCAGCAGCGGCAGGGTGATATAGAAGAACTGCTTGAGCTTGCTGACGCGGTCGAGCGTCGCCGCCTCGTAGACGTCTTCGGGAATGGACTGCATGCCGGCGAGCAGGATGATGGCGTTGTAACCGGCCCAGCGCCAGGTCACCGCGATCATGATCAGCGCCATCGCCGGCGTGACGTTGGAGAACCAGTCGATCTTGGGCAGGCCGACGCTGTTCAGGAGCTTGTTGATGATGCCGAAATCGAGGTTGAACATCAGCCGGAACACCGCCGAATAGGCAACCTCGCCGACCACGACCGGGGCGAAGAAGGCGAAGCGGTAGAGGCCACGCGCCTTCAAGAGCGGCGAGTTCAAAAGCACCGCCATGACGAGCGCCAGCGAGATCATCACCGGCACCTGGATGACCAGGATGAGCAGCGTGTTCTTCAGGGCGTTGAAGAAGGCCGGATCGCCGATCAACCGGCCCCAGTTGAAGCTCGGCGCGAACCGCCACGGCACGGTGCGCGTCGCCTGGAAGGAGATCATGAAGGAGCTGATGATCGGCCACACCCAGAAGATCGCGAAGATCAGCAGATAGGGCGTGAGGAAGCGATAGGCCGTGGCGTTACGATTGCGCATCTTGCTCCTCCTTCTACCGCTTGTTGTTTCACGCCGTCGCCTGGGTCTTCCCTTCTCCCCTTGTGGGAGAAGGTGTCGCCGAAGGCGACGGATGAGGGGGTGTTCCAGGGAATGCCAACGTCTCACTCCGCTGGAGCACCCGTCATCCGTCTCGGCGCTATCGCGCCGATCCACCTTCTCCCACAAGGGGAGAAGGAGAAGCGGCAATCAAGATTTGACGGGCAGTCCGGTCGCCGCCGCGATCTGGCTTGCGGCATCGTCGAGCGCCGCCTTGGCGTCAGGATAGCCGCCGGCCAGATACTTGGTCTGCACGGCGCGGACGATGATTTCGGCGTCGCTCTGGAACTGCGTGCCGCGGCTCGGAACAACCTTCGGCAAGGTGCCGAGAATGTCCTTCCATACCGCCTGGCCGCCCCAGTAAGACAGGACTTGCGCGACATAGGGATCGTCGAGCGCCGAGACCAGGGACGGTACCAGGCCGAACTCCTTCAGCATCGTGATCTGGCCTTCATTGGTTCCGAGCGTGTATTTCAGATAGGCGTAGGCAGCCTCCTTGTTCTTGGAAGCCGAGGTGATGGCCAGCGAGGACCCGCCGAGATTGGCGGCGCGCGGCCCGTCGGCGGTGAGGCTCGGCATCAGATAGACGCCCCATTTGCCGTTTTCGCCGGCAGATTCGGTGCGAATGGTGCCCTCATACCAGCCGCCATAGATCTGGGTGGCGACGGTGCCGGCGGTGTTGTTGGTGATCTTGGTGCCCCAGTCGGCCGACGAGATGATGCCGGCGTCCTTCATCTCCTTGACCTTGGTCATGGCATCGATGCATTTGGGCTGGTTGACCGTGATCGACTGTCCGTCCTCGGAGAAATAGGCGCAGCCCTGTTCGTTGGAGATCATGCGGAACAATTCCGAGTCGCCGTTGAAATCGGCATTGGTCATCGAGACGCCAGGATTGGCGGCCTGGATTTTCTTGCCGGCGGCGATGAAATCGTCCCAGGTCTTGATCGAAGCCGGATCGACGCCGGCCTTTTCGTAGAAGTCGCGGCGATAAAAGGCGGCCACCGGGCCGGAATCCCACGGCATCGCGTAGGCCTTATCGCCCACTTCCAACTCGGTGCGCTTGAAATCGGGGAATTTTTTCTGGTCGTCGGCTGTGTAACCGAGCGTATGCAGGTCGACGAAGCAGTCGGGGAACTGGCTCCAGTAATTCTCGGCCTCGCCGTTCTCGATGGTGACGACATCAGGCAGCCCGACGCCGCCGGCGGCGCAGCCGGCGATCGACTTGTCGTAAGTCGGCTGGTTGCCGAGATCCTGGACCGTGACCTTGACGTCGGGAAATTGCTTGTTGAAGCCGGCAATGGTCGCTTTCAGCGATGAAGCCGCGACATTCCAGCTCCAGATGGTGATTTCGCCGGATTGCGCGAAGGCCGGGGCTGAGCCCAGGGCAAGCGCGAGCGCGGCGCAGGTCATTGTGATGCGCATTGAAATCCTCCCATTTCATTTGCTCTCTCACTGTGAGCGTGGCTAGACTATGCACCGGGCAAGGCCTGTCGCCGTCAAAGGGAATATGAAATTGGCGGAAAGTAAGATGCCTGAACGGCCGTTCTACCAGCCTGGGGCCAGCAGCGTGGAAGGCCTGCCGCTGCTCCTGCAGATGTTTCACACCAATCCGTTGGTGATGCTCAAGCCGCATTGGCACGCCCAGGTCGAGGTTAATTTCATCGTGCGCGGCAGCGTGCATTACCGCATGAACGACCACGAGATTTCGCTTTCGGCCGGCGAGATGTGCCTGTTCTGGGGTGGCCTGCCGCACCAGATGGACGATTTGTCCGACGACGCCATCTATGCCGGAGCGCATCTGCCGCTGGTGCATTTCTTCCGGCTGCACCTGCCCACGGACATAAGGCACCGGCTGATGACGGGCGCAACACTGGTGACATCAGCCACCGACCAGTCCGACAACCATAATTTCGAGCGCTGGAACCGCTACGCCCGGTCCGGCGACCAGGCCAAGGCCGAACATGCCGTCAACGAATTGCTGCTGCGGCTGGAGCGAGTGCGGTTCGAGCCCTATCGGCTGGTATCCGCAACTCCGACCGACCAGGAAACAGGCAGCCCCTTTGACCAGCAATCGTCGCGGAATGTCGGACGCATGTGCGATTTCATCGCCGAAAACTTCCTCTATGACATCGATTGCGTGAACATCGCCGCGGCCGCCGACATCCATCCCAAATACGCCATGAGCCTGTTCAAGAAATCCACCGGCATGACGCTCAACGAGTATGTGAACCTGTTGCGGCTGAGCTATGCGCAGGCGCTTTTGATGCATCAGGACGCCAATGTGCTGCGCGTCGCCATGGATTCGGGTTTCGGCTCGCTCAGCGCCTTCAACAAGTCGTTCCGCAAGCTCGCCGGCATGTCGCCTTCCGATTTTCGCCGCGGCGTGACCGGCGCCAGATAGGCGATGGCGACTTGCGGGCGCCCAGTGCCGCGAGCATTGCTGCACCTCGACCGCCGGCTAAAAGACATGTCACGGCGTTTCAGCCTGCAATAGCGGCACGGACAAGAATGGCGAAGGCCGGATAGTGCCATGCCGTGCGCCATTCCGGCCCGCAAGCGGCATGGAAACCGGGGCGCCGCACGGCATCGCTTTTCCTGCCTGAAATTGCCACCTAGGCGCTGGACAGGCCGAATTCCCGTGCTATAACCCACGCGCTTTCAAGGGGCGCCCACGGCGCCTCGATGAATTCCGGCCTGCGAGTTTTCGTTTGCCGGAACAGGCCCAGATAGCTCAGTTGGTAGAGCAGCGGACTGAAAATCCGCGTGTCGGTGGTTCGAATCCGCCTCTGGGCACCATCACCCTCGCAAGGTGTTGACACAGCTGAAAAACCAGCAAAACTAACTGCTTAGGGCTACCCGAGTGCTACACACAGGTGTTACACATGGTCCTAGCTATGAGCCGTCCAACAAAACATCGTAAGACCGGCGTTTACTGGTTCCGAAAGCGGATGCCAGCCGATATCGCCTTGTTGACCGGCCGCCGAGAAGTCAACAAGACGCTCGGAACGAAGGACCCCGAAGAGGCAAAGCGAAAATTCGCGGAAGTCCTTGCGGAGTACGAACGTGAGTGGGCGCAGCTTCGGCTAGGAAACGGCTCGGTCAATGGAAGCAGCTGGGGTGGTCCTGCCCCTGCTGGTGCAGATTCCCTCACACCGCGCCTCATTACGGACCGTGAGGCGCATCTTCTTGCCACGGCGGTGCACGATGAGTGGCTTGCGAAATTCTACGACAATCCGAGTGAACAGCTCCACTGGCACACCGACCTGTACGAGGGCATGTGGGAAAAGTATCCGTTGCCATCAACTGATCCAGTCGCTGGAGTGGAAGGCATCGCTGATCCCATCCCGGGGACAATGCCAATTGAGAATGTCTTTTGGAAATCGATGAGGGCCAGATGCATTAGCAGGGCTGAGGCCATCCTAGCTGACAATGGCTACAGCGATGATCCTTGGAGCATTCACAAGACAGCACGAGCTGTTGGGGCTGCTCTGCAGCGAGCTAGCTTGACGCTACAAAGGCTCGAACGCGGGGAGTTTGAGCTAGGAGAGCAGCCCGGGCGCCTTCCTCGTTCGGCAAATACTCAGGCAGCAGACGGTCAGTCCTACAAGGCGACGGCTGGGAACTCCGACGCAGCGACGTTGACCGGCCTCGTTGACGGTTGGTGGAAGGAGAGCAAGGCAGCAGGCAGAAAACCGAGCACCTATGAAAGCTATAGAGACGCCTTTGCCTATCTTGCTCGTTTCTTGAAACACAACGACGCATCGACGGTCACGGCTAAGGATGTCATTGCCTTCAAAGATCACCGACTGAGCACACCCTCGCCGAAAACTGGAAAGATGATTTCCGCCAAAACGGTTAAGGATAGCAATCTGTCGGCTCTGAAAGTCGTCTTCGGCTGGGGGGTCGCCAACGGACTTGTCGCTCATAACCCGGCTGTCGGTGTGACCTTGAAGGTCGGAAAGCCTGCTCGCCATAGATCGAAGGGCTTTTCTGATGAAGAGGCGAAGACGATCCTTTCTGGCGCGCTATCTCATCAGCGAGGGCAGGAAAATCCGAAGACATTTGCGGCGAAGCGTTGGGTACCATGGTTGTGTGCATTCACAGGAGCTCGCGTAGGCGAATTGGCCCAGTTGCGGAAGCAGGATGTATCCCTGCGCGGCGACTTCTGGGTCATTCGCATCACCCCTGAGGCCGGAACAGTTAAGACTAATGAAGCCCGCGAGGTACCTCTCCATCAGCAGGTGATAGACCTTGGATTCCCTGCTTTTGTACAAGAGGCTACAAGCGGCCACCTCTTCTTGAACGTCGATTCGTCTGAAAACGTCCGAGGGGCTCTGCGAGGCTTGAAGAACCGGCTCGCCGAGTTTGGGCGGACCTTCGTGCCAGACCCAAATGTGGCGCCGAACCACGGCTGGCGGCACCGCTTCAAAACAATTGGCATGGAAGCCGGTATTCCTCCGCGCATCCTCGACGCAATCCAAGGTCAGGCAGCTCGGACGGTTGCCGACACTTACGGCGAGGTCACACTCAAAACGATGGCCGAGCAGCTTGCCAAGCTACCCTTCTATTCACTTGTTGACGCAAATCAGAATTTAGCGTCGCGGCCACAGTGATAAGCCATTTTCTTTCTGGTGTAGTTTGACGCGCGTTCGCTCCCCTTGTGGGCACTTCCAGCAGCTTTGCGCATTCCGTCGGCGGTGTGACGGGACCAAGCAATTGCAATTTACCTTGTAGCCACCCTTGCGAATAACCAAGTGACTGCCTATTTCCCCAACTAGACGAATGGCAGCAGCCATCGGCCGAGCGCCGAGTTCTCCTTTGGAGAGCCAAGAAGCTCACGGACTTCGCCGCAGATTTTGCGGTTCAGCTCGGCCAAATCACCACAGATCAATCTGGGGTCGGTGCTGCTGGATTCGTTGTTTTTCCATCTCCATCGATCCCGCTTTTTGCGGAGTAGAAAAATGCCTTGCGATCTAGCTTGTGCAATCTTGGACGCTGTCGCGTTGTCCAAGGAATTTACGGTCGTGAACGCCGGAGGTGCGCAATGAGCGCCAAAGGAAATTCACCAGAACGGAAGCTACCGGTTGCGCTCGAATCAAAAGATAGGTGCCCACCAATCGAAGACTTGCTGAACAACCAAGGTGCCATCAACGGCGCATTGGACACCCTAAGCAACAGCCTCGCTACTCTAGCAACGCAGTATCGCCAGCATTATCGCGAATACCTCGCCGATGGCTATTATTTGGCGTCGGTCATGCGCAAAGATCCCGACACTTGGAGCGATTTCTGTCATAGGCTCGATTGGAACGATGTCGCCGATCGACCCAAAATCAATGAGCCCGAGAGGGCTCTGGAGTACGTGCTTCGCATAGTCTGCGGCCTTGGAAGCAGAACCGGACGACAAAAGGCTTCAAAGCTGAAGTTTGCGCTGCTTGACGCGTGGGAGGCCGAGATTCCACACAGCGAAATACCCGACTGGCTAAAGCAGCGAGGAGGCATCGAGAAGGCTTACAGGGC
>NZ_RZQA01001079.1:0-1803 GCF_004022915.1 Mesorhizobium sp. M7A.F.Ca.US.006.04.2.1 | reverse complement strand
GGCAGCGCTGGAAGGCTGATCCACTGCCAGACCAGCGCCAGCAGACCGAGCGGCACGACGAGAAAGAAAGCGCCGCGCCAGCCGATATAGGCGCCAAGAAAGCTGCCTAGCGGCGCGGCGATCGTGGCCGCGATCGCATTGCCGGCGTTCAGCATGGCGAGGCCCTTTGGAACCATGCCTTGCGGCACGAGGCGCATGACGATCGCGGTCGACATCGACCAGAAGCCGCCGATCGCGACACCGAGCAGCGCGCGGCCAACCATGAGAAGTGCAAAATTCGACGCAAAGGTCACTGCGAGCCCGGATACGATCAGGAGAACCGTAAAGCCGGTGACGACCAGCCGGCGGTCAATTCGCCGGGTGAGGCCCGCGACCAAGAGGCTGGTCACGACGGCAAAAGCACCCGAAACCGAAATCGCCTGTCCGGCGCGGCCTGCGGTGATGTTGAGATCGGCTGCGATCGGGGAGAGCAGGCTGACCGGCATGAATTCCGACGCGATAAGCACGAAGACGCACAGCGCCATCGAAAGCACCGCACTCCATGCGGCGCGGTCTTTGAGGGACCTTGTGTCGTAGGTTGTTTCCATAATTGGCATCCTTGCAAGGCGACCGGGAGCGGATCAGCCGCGATCCCCGTCGCCATGCCCGGAATATATCGACGCGGAACCCATTCTATTAGACTGAGGAATTCGCATGGACTTATCTGCTTGTGATATAAATGCCGTCGGAGGTGACCTATGCAGCGGGATGGCATGAAGGATCTTCTGTGGTTCGTGGCGGTCGCCCAGGAACGCAGCTTTACCAGGGCGGCGGCCAAGCTCGGAACCTCGCAGTCGACTCTGAGTTCGACGATCAAGGAGCTGGAATCTCGTCTTGGCGTCCGCCTGCTGACGCGCACGACGCGGAGCGTTGCCCCGACCGAGGCCGGCGAGCGGCTTTTCCAATCTCTTGGCCCGCGCTTCGATGAAATCGAGGCCGACCTTGCAAGCCTGGTGGCCTTTCGCGACAAACCCTCCGGAACGGTCCGCATCACGCTATCCGACCATGCGCTCCAGACGACTGTCTGGCCGAAGCTGCAGCCCGTGCTTGGCGACTATCCCGACGTGCGCGTCGAGCTCTACAGCGACAACGGCATGAAGAACATTGTGGAGGAGCGCTTTGACGCAGGCGTGCGGCTGGGCGAGAGCATCGACAGGGATATGATCGCGGTGCGGATCGGTCCGGATTGGAGGCTCGTGGCCGTGGCTTCGGAGGAGTACTTTGCCCACCATCCGGTGCCAACCACCCCCCAGGATCTGGTCGATCATGACTGCATAAACATGCGACAGGCGACTTTCGGCGGATTGTATGCCTGGGAATTCGCCAGGGATGGGCGCGACCTTCGCGTGCGGGTAGAAGGACAACTTACCTTCAATTCGTCCATACCCATGATCGAGGCTGCGATACGCGGTTGCGGGATCGCCTATGTCCCGGAAAATCTCGTAAGCCCCCACATCGCCAGCGGACGCCTCAGGCTGGTGCTTGACGACTGGAGTCAGCCATTTGCGGGCTATCACCTCTACTACCCGAGCAGGCGGCAGCTCTCGCCTGCGATGGCGGTGATCGTGGAGGCGCTCCGGCATCGAATCTGACGCCAGCCAAGCCACTCCTTGTGCTGGGTTGTGAGGGATGATGCGGGTGGCGACGTTCCACCGCAGATCGCGGAGGCCTTCACTGTTAAGATCTTGCGACAGCAACGATCATCATCCAGCCAACTTTGAGCTTGTTTGCGATGGCTGCTCCAGGCAGTTTCGCCCTGACACC
>NZ_RZQA01001078.1:0-1805 GCF_004022915.1 Mesorhizobium sp. M7A.F.Ca.US.006.04.2.1 | reverse complement strand
GCATTGGCGACATCGGAGATCTTCAGCACCGGGATGACGGGCTGGCCGTTGAGGAGCGACAGAAGTTTTTCGGTCTTGCTGGGCATGTGTCTCTCCGTGGCGTGGGACAATTCAACCGATTAGCAGAAGGCCGTTTTCCTGTCCACGAAACCGGCCGTGTCGCGATGTCACGCGTCGCCCATACTCGCCAAGCCCAAGTTGACAAGGGTGGCTGCCGGCTCGATGGTGCCGACAGCTTTTGCCCCGGTGGCTTTTCAGGATAGGAATTTTTTCTTGACTCCCTGATCTCAGCTATGGTACAAATTCGCCCATGGTGCAGATTTGCGCCAGCGACCCGCCGAACAGGATGCCTGCTTTGCCTTGAATCGGCTTGCTCGAGCGTCTAGTGGCTTCGGCAATGACATCACTTCCACCCCTTCGCGTCGCCGCGCTCTACCGGTTTGCCCGGCTCGACGCTTTCGAAGAACTGCGCGCGCCGCTCGCCGCATTCTGCTGCGGGCGCGGCATAAAGGGAACGCTGCTGCTGGCGCATGAAGGCATCAACGGCACCGTCGCCGGCAGCGAGACGGCAATTGCCGAACTGATCGCGTATCTCGAAGCCATCGAAGGGCTTGCCGGACTCGAGGTCAAGTACAGCGCGGCCGCGGACATGCCGTTCCATCGCATGAAGGTGCGGCTGAAGCGCGAGATCGTCACCATGGGTGTCGATGACATCGATCCTTCGAAAAGTGCCGGCACCTACGTCGCGCCGGCCGACTGGAACGCTCTGATTTCGCAGCCCGGCACTGTCATCATCGACACGCGCAACGCCTATGAGGTGTCGATCGGCACGTTCAAGGGTGCGATTGACCCGGCCACCGCAAGCTTTCGCGAGTTCCCGGCCTGGGTGGAAACGCACCGGGCGGAGCTCGAAGGCCGCAAGGTTGCGATGTTCTGCACCGGCGGCATACGCTGCGAAAAGGCAACCGCCTATGTCAAATCGCTCGGCTTCGAGGATGTCTTCCATCTCAAGGGCGGTATCCTCAAATACCTCGAGGAGGTTCCGGCCGAACAGAGCCTCTGGCAAGGCGAGTGCTTCGTCTTCGACGAGCGGGTTTCGGTGTCGCACGGTCTTGCCGAGGGTGACGCGGAACTGTGCCGCGCCTGCCGCCACCCGCTGACGCCGGGCGAGCTGACGTCGCCCAAATTCGCTGCCGGTATTTCGTGCCCGCATTGCTTCGATGCGCGTTCGGACGAGGACCGCCAGCGTTATGCCGAGCGCCAGCGCCAGGTCGAGCTTGCGCAGGCGCGGGGCAGGGGGCCGCATATCGGCTCCTGATCCAGCATCGTGCTGCTGCAAAGCGGCTGCCTGTCATTGCAATCTCAAGTTTCGGGACCTACGTCTTCGACGTTCGAAACCCGCCCGTTGGCCGGGCAAATCCTGGAGGCACTGAATGTTCGATCCCAAGAAGCTTCTCGACGATCTGCTCGGCTCGCAAATCCCCGGCACCAGCGGCACCGTTCGCGACAAGGCGGGGCAGGCCGTGCAGATGGCCAAGGACAATCCGCTGGCCGCCGGTGCGCTGGCCGCGGTGCTGCTCGGAACCGGTACTGGCCGCAACGTGACGGGCGCCGCGGTGAAGCTTGGCGGACTGGCCGCGATCGGCGGCCTCGCCTACAAGGCCTACCAGAATTACAAGGCCGGCAACGCGCCCGCGGAAGCACCGGCGGCCGGCCAACCGGAATTGCTGCCGCCGCCCAAGGATACCCCCTTCCACCCGTCGCAGGCGCCGCAAGGCGAGGACGAATTCACGCTGACCCTGGTG
>NZ_RZQA01001077.1:0-1807 GCF_004022915.1 Mesorhizobium sp. M7A.F.Ca.US.006.04.2.1 | reverse complement strand
GGCACGGCGTCAGCGCTGATGGGCACGCTGCATTTCGCCATCGGCGCACTGGCCATGGGTGTTGCCGGCGTGTTCTTCGACGGTACGCCGCTGCCGATGGTGGCCGGCATCACGCTCTGCGCGGTGATTTCCTTCACGCTGGCCAAGGTCACGCTCGGCCGCTCTCGCGAGGCCGTCGAGGCGCCGGCCGAGTAGTAGACTTTCGATGAGAACGAAGGGGCCGGCTCATGCCGGCCTCTTTGCCATTGGGCGCGGACAGTTCCGTCCGAAAGGCGTTGACGACGCCCGGTTTCGGCTGTAGCAGCGATGGTCATGATGATCGCAACGGCTCTCGTGGTGGTAGGAAAGCGCATGGGCAGGATGGTGTAACCATCCGGCGATAGCCACCCATGCGCGGTAAACAGGCTCCTGACGGGGCCTTTTTTTATGCCCGAAATCCGGGCGATGCCCCGTCAATCATCCTCATCACGCAATACACCACGGATCAGAACCATGACGGGCGAGAACCCTATTCAAACCGCGAGCAAGCGCATGACAGGCGCGGAGATCGTTCTCCACGCACTCAGAGACAATGGCGTAGAGCATGTCTTCGGCTATCCTGGCGCCGCCTTGCTGCCGATCTACGACGAGATATTCCAACAGGATGACATCAAGCATATCCTCGTGCGCCATGAGCAAGGTGCGGGCCATGCCGCCGAAGGCTATGCACGGTCTACGGGCAAGGTCGGCGTCATGCTCGTCACATCCGGTCCAGGCACGACAAATGCGGTAACGCCACTGCAGGATGCGCTTATGGATTCGGTGCCGATCGTCTGCCTGACAGGACAGGTGCCGACAACGCTGATCGGCTCCGATGCCTTTCAGGAATGCGACACGGTCGGTATTACGTGGCCCTGCACCAAGCACAATTCGTTGGTCAAGGACGTCAACGAACTGGCGTCAACGATCCACAGGGCTTTTCACATCGCCAAGTCCGGACGACCGGGACCTGTCCTCGTCGACATGCCAAAGGACGTCCTGTTTGCCACCGGCGTGTACACGCCGCCCTCGGATGCTGCTGCACTGAAGAGCTGTCGGCCGACGGTGGAGAGCGACATCAACGAGATCGGCAAGGCGATAGAGTTGATGGCCAATGCCCGTCGTCCAGTCATTTATACCGGCGGTGGCATCGTCAATTCCGGCATGGAGGCATCGAGACTGCTGCGGGAGCTTGTCGAACTGACTGATTTCCCGATCACTTCGACCCTCATGGGGCTTGGCGCATATCCGGCATCCGGCAAGAACTGGCTGAAAATGGTCGGCCTGCACGGATCGTACGAGGCGAACATGGCCATGCATGAGTGCGACGTTATGCTCTGCATCGGCGCCCGCTTTGACGATCGCGTGACTTCGCGCGTGGAGGCTTTTTCACCGAGCTCAAGGAAGATCCATGTCGATATCGATCCCTCCTCGATCAACAAGACCGTCCGTGCCGACGTCGGCATCCAGGGCGATGCCGGCAAGGTGGTGGACAGCCTGGTTCGCTCATGGCGTGCGCTGCCGCAAAACCCTGACAGAAGGCGCCTCGACGAATGGTGGAAAAAGATCGCGCGCTGGCGCGGGCGCAACTCCTTCTCTTACGAGATGAGCAACGAGGTGATCATGCCGCAATATGCGGTCGAGCGTCTCTACGCGCTGACGAAGGATCGCGACACCTACATTACGACCGAAGTTGGCCAGCATCAGATGTGGGCGGCCCAGTTCTACGGTTTCGAAAAGCCGCGTCGCTGGATGACGTCGGGCGGCCTTGGTACGATGGGCTATGGCT
>NZ_RZQA01001076.1:0-1819 GCF_004022915.1 Mesorhizobium sp. M7A.F.Ca.US.006.04.2.1 | reverse complement strand
GGCGCACCGCATGGCGCGCGACATCCGTGCCGGCGTCGTCTGGGTCAACACCTATCGCGTCGTATCGCCGCTCGTTCCCTTCGGCGGCTACGGCCTGTCGGGGCTCGGCCGGGAGGGTGGGCTCGACACCATCAGAGATTACACACGCTCGAAATCCGTCTGGATCAACACCTCGGACGAGCCGATCCCCGATCCCTTCGTCATGCGCTGAGAACCGCGGGACGCAGGTGCACTGAGAAAAACAAAAACAGACCAACAGAGGAGAATGACATGAAACTGATTTTGACCGGCCTGCTGGCCGGGCTACTCACGGCAACCGCCGCCAAGGCCGATGAGATGGCGTTCACCAGCTGGGGCGGCACCACGCAGGAAGCGCAGACCAAATCCTGGGCAGCCCCCTTCGAAGCCAGCTCCGGCATCAAGGTGCTGCAGGACGGACCGACCGACTATGGCAAGCTCAAGGCCATGGTCGACGCCGGCAATGTCACCTGGGATGTCGTCGACGTGGAAATGGATTTCGCCATAAAGGCCGCCAAGGACGGGCTGCTGGAGCCGATCGACTATGCGGTCGTGCCCAAGGCCGATCTTGACCCGCGTTTCAGCAATGAGCATGCCGTCGGCAGCTTCTACTACTCCTTCGTGCTCGCCTGGAACAAGGGCGCCGTCTCGGGCGAACCGACCGGCTGGGCCGACATGTTCGACACCAAGAAGTTTCCCGGAAAGCGGACCTTCTACAAATGGTCGGCGCCGGGCGTCATCGAGATCGCTTTGCTGGCCGACGGCGTGCCGGCGGACAAGCTTTATCCGCTTGATCTCGATCGTGCCTTCAAGAAACTCGACACCATCAAATCCGATATCGTCTGGTGGGGCGGCGGCGCTGAATCACAGCAGCTGATTGCCTCCGGCGAGGCTGCCTTCGGTCAGTTGTGGAACGGGCGTGTCTTCGCCCTCCAGCAGGATGGCACCGACGTCGGCGTCGCCTGGAAGCAGAACCTCACCGCCGCCGACGTGCTCGTCGTGCCGAAGGGCGCCAAGAACAAGGACAGCGCGATGAAGTTCCTCGCCGCCGCCACCAGCCCGACCGGCCAGGCGAAATTCGCCGAGGCAAGCGGCTATGCGCCCATCAACACCAAGGCCAAGGCGGAGATGCCCGCCGATGCCGTCAAGGCCCTGCCTGATGCCCATGTCGACGGCCAGATCAACCTCGACATGAACTACTGGGCCGAGCATCGCGACGAGATCGCCGCGCGCTGGTATGCCTGGCAGACCAAGTAACACCGTTGCAGACCGACGGGGCGCGGCTTGCGCGCCCCGTTTTGAACAGGACCGCTCGATGCAGGGAAGTTCTTTCAGACGCAGCTCGGTTGCCGGCCTGCCAGCCGGCAGCGGCAGCGCCTTGCCGGCCCTGCTTCTGGTTGGCCTGTTCTTCATCGTGCCGGTGGTTGCCCTGCTGCTGCGCAGCGTCACCGATCCCGAACCCGGCTTGCAGAACTACGCGGCGCTGTTCGGCAGCGACACCTATGTGCGGGTGTTCCTCAACACCTTCCTGGTCGCATCGGTCGTCACAGCCGTCACCATCCTGGTGGCTTTCCCTGTTGCCTGGATGCTGGCGATCATGCCGCCGGCCCCGGGCTCGATCGTCTTCGGCATCATCATTCTGTCGATGTGGACGAACCTTCTCACCCGCACCTATGCGTGGATGGTGCTGCTGCAACGCACCGGCGTCATCAACAGGGCGCTGATGGGGTTGGGCATCATCCATGAGCCGCTGCCGCTCATCAACAACCTCGCCGGGGTCACCATCGGCATGGTGTACATC
>NZ_RZQA01001075.1:0-1825 GCF_004022915.1 Mesorhizobium sp. M7A.F.Ca.US.006.04.2.1 | reverse complement strand
GTTGAAAGGCCAGAAAAGCCGCCGCCGACGATTGCTAGGTCGACATCGAGCCCGCCTTGCAGTGCCGGCCGCTCACGTCGATTGCGGCCGACGGCATGCCAGAGCGAAACGCCGTGCGCTTCCTGCCGGATGACGGCATTCATGAGCTGGAACTGCTCCTGTCTGCAGCGATCCTCGTCCGCTTGCCGAGCCAAGGCCGCCGTGGCCTGTCGCCGAACAGCCCGTTCGGCCGGACCAGCAGGATAACGCAGAGCATGACGCCGATGGCGGCGATCTGCAGCGCGGCGGCACGAGCCTGCTGTTCCGGCGGGAACAGGATGCTGGTCAGCGTGCCCGACCCAGCCCATATCGCCCAGACCAGGATGCTGCCGATGACGGCGCCGAGATTGCTGCCCGAGCCGCCCACGATCAGCATCACCCAGACCTGGAAGGTCAGGATCGGCAAATAATTGTCCGGCGCGATGAAGCCGGTGAAATGCGCCTGCAATGCGCCGGCCAGTGCCATGATGGCGCCGCCCACGGCGAAGGCCTGGACGCGATAGAAACGCGCGCTCTTGCCAAGCGAGATCGCCGCCCGCTCATCCTCGCGTAGCGCCTTCAGCACGCGGCCCCACGGGCTGCGCGACAGATGTTCCAAAGCGAGATAGGCGACCAGAGTCACCGCCGCGACCACGGCAAGGTTCGACAGGTTGAACAGCAGCGGCGTCTCGGCAAGGCTGCCGAAGGGGCGCGGGATGAAGCCGATGCCGAACGGGCCGCCGGTCAGTTTCTGCGCGTTGAGCGCGACCAGTTGCACGACGACGGCGACGCCGAAGGTGGTGATCGCCAGATAGTCGGACCTGAGCCGCAGCGTCGCCATGCCAGTTAACGCCGCGGCAATGCCGCCGACGACCATGGCGCCCGCCCAGCCGACAACGATCGGCAGGCCAAGGCCACCCAGCCGCGCGGCGTCGTCGGGAGTGGTCAGCAATGCCGAGGTGTAGGCGCCGATGGCGACGAAGCCGGCAAGGCCGACATTGAACAGGCCGGTCAGGCCCCACTGCAAATTGAGCCCCAGCGTGACCAGCGAAAAGATCAGCGCGGTGGTCAGGAAGAAGGCGCCGTAGCCGATCAGATCCATCAGCGTTCCCTCACACCAAACAGGCCGATCGGCCGCACGAACAGCACCGCCATCAGGATGATGAAGGAGACGGCGGCGCGCCATTCGGCGCCGATCAGCTGCACGGCACCGGCCTCGGCGAGCCCGATGATCAGGCCGCCGAGCACGGCGCCGGGGATGCTGCCGATGCCGCCGAGAATGGCGGCGGCAAACATCGGCAATAGCATGTCGAAGCCCATGAACGGGCGGATCTGCACCAGGATGCCGATCATCACGCCGGCCACGCAGGCCAGCGCCCCGCCGATGACCCAGGTGACGCGCACCACGCTGGCGACGTCGATGCCGACGATGCGGGCCAGTGCCGCGTTCTGGCTCAGGGCCTGCATCGAGCGGCCGGTCTGCGTGCGCGTCATCAACAGATGCACGGCGAGCACCAGCACCGCGGTCAGCAGCAAAAGCGCGATCTGGTCTGATGTGATGCGGATGCCGAAGCCGACCGGCATGGCGATCTGGATCGCCCGGCTGAAATAGGTCGGCCGCGAGGTGAAGGTGAATTCGAGCAGGCTTCTCAGCGCCATCGAGGCACCGAAGCTCGCCATCACCACGATGATCGCCTGGCCTTGCGAGCGCAGCCGCGAAAACAGCACCTTGTCGAGCAGCAGCGCCAGCAAAGCGGTGAACGCCATGCCGACGACCAGCGCGACAATCAGCGGCCAGCCGAAGGAC
>NZ_RZQA01001074.1:0-1831 GCF_004022915.1 Mesorhizobium sp. M7A.F.Ca.US.006.04.2.1 | reverse complement strand
GAGATGGAGGGGTGAGGAGTGTTTCGGCCGTAGGCCGATCAATCGACGACGATTTGTCGATTGAAGCGACGAACGCCCGGAGCCATAGCGAAAGGGGCCGAGCGCCCCTACCTGCAGCTAGAACCGCCTGATTGCCTCCATACAGAAATGCGCATATATTATGCGCATGTTGCGGAGGCTATTATGCGCAAAATTGCCTTGAGTGCGACCCGTCAGCCAGCAAATCTGTCGATCGATTCGAACCTCATGAGGGAAGCCAAGGGACTTGACGTGAATGTCTCGCGCGCTGCGGAGGCCGGCATCGCGGAGGCGGTGGCTGCCGAAAAAACGCGACTGTGGAAGCTTGAGAACCGCGCCACGATGGACGCGTGGAACGACTATATCGAGAAACATGGCATCCCGCTGGAAGAGTACCGGCAGTTCTGATGCCCCGCTATGATGTCTTCGCCGGTCGCATCGAAGGCAGCTATGTGCTCGACGTTCAGTCAGAGCTGCTCGACAATTTCAAGACGCGGGTGGTCGTGCCGCTTCTGCCGGTCGCAATGGTGCCACCGCCGATGCGAAAGCTTCATCCGATTTTTGAGATCAACGGTCGAAAGCTCGTTATGGCAACACACCTGGTTGCCACCGTTTCTGCCAGCGAATTAGGCGAAAGTCAGCTGAACCTGATCAAGCACCACGACGACATCGTCGCTGCGCTCGACATGCTGTTCCAGGGCTTCTGAACGGCGGCTACAGCGTCTCAGCCTGCCGTCTTGGCCTGCCAGGCCTTGATTGCCTCGTCGAACACCTTCTCTCCGGGAATGCCCTTTTCCATGGTCAG
Organism: Mesorhizobium sp. M7A.F.Ca.US.006.04.2.1; assembly: GCF_004022915.1. NCBI lineage: Bacteria > Pseudomonadati > Pseudomonadota > Alphaproteobacteria > Hyphomicrobiales > Phyllobacteriaceae > Mesorhizobium > Mesorhizobium sp. M7A.F.Ca.US.006.04.2.1. The sequence goes on along the minus strand of NZ_RZQA01001074.1, from coordinate 1,008 downwards.
CAACGCCCGCCGTCCGGTCTTGTAGACCACCGGCACGTCGATCCAGTCCTGGCCGCGCAACAAGGTCATGTTGGCGTCTTCGTCGGCCTTGGTGTCGTTGAGCGCGACGAGGAAGAAGCCGTCGGCAATCTTGGCCGGAATGCCGATCAGCGGGCTGCCGGCATCCTGCTCCGAAGCCTTCATGGCAACGCGCAGGATGTTGTCGACACCGCCGCCCTCGAAGCCGTCGGGCGTCAGGAAGATCATCTCGATGATATGGCTGGCCGGCAGCGTCTGGTCGGTGTTGCGGCGGATGGTCATGCGCAACTGGATGTCCTTGCCGGGAATGGTCGCCTCGGCGCGGATCGCCGGCTCCGGCGGCAGGTCGCCACCGGGCGATTCCTGCACCAGCGACCAGACGATGTTGCCGGGCTCGGCGGAGCCCTGGGCGGTGCTGGTGCGCTCCTCATAGAAGATCGCCTTCTGGCCGACAGGCAGGGCGGCTTCCGCAGGCGCAGCCGCCGGCGCGGGCGGCGCGGCACCTGCCGGTGCTGGCGGCGTGCCGGCAGCATCGGCCGGCGCTGCAGGCGCTGCTCCGTTGGCAGGCGGCGTTGCGGGGGCGGCATCTGTCGCCGGAGGCGTAGTCGCGGCAGGCGTACCGGCGGCCGGTGCGGAAATCGCCGGTGCGTTCGTGGCCGAGGGCGGGGTGGTCAGCGCCGCGACCGATTCGCCTTCGCCGATGCCGCTTTGGCCACCGGCCGGACCCGGGTCGACTTCACCACCCTGCGGTGTCAGCCGCTGGGTGAATTTCGTGCTTTCGGCTTCCGTGCCGCCAGCCGCGGGCGCCGGCGGCGCTGCCGCGGCATCGGTTGCCGGCTTGGCCGGCGCCGGCTTCACGGGTTCGGTTTTCGCTACCTGATTGCCGCCAAGCCCCAGCATCTTGCCGAAGGCGTCCTTGTTCAGCCAGACGCCATAGCCGCCGCCGGCGCCCGCGGCTGGCGGCACGGAAGCCGAAAGCACGAAATTCAC
>NZ_RZQA01001073.1:0-1831 GCF_004022915.1 Mesorhizobium sp. M7A.F.Ca.US.006.04.2.1 | reverse complement strand
GACGGGCATAGGTGGGCGGCGGCAGTTTCAGCGTCGCCTTGAAGCCGTTCTCGAGGCCTGCCTCTTTCAGCAATTCCTTGGCCTTGGCGACATCATGCGGGTAGCGGCCGGTGAGGTCGACATAGTCCTTGTTGGCCGGCGACATATGCGAGCCGATCGGCTGGCCGAGGCCGGCCGAGGCGCCGTCGATGATGGCCTTGCGGTCGAGCGCGTAAGAGATCGCCTGCCTCACCTGCAGCTTGTCGAAAGGCGGCTTCTTGTTGTTGATCGACAGGATGGTCTCACCCTCGGTCGCGCCGATCACCACCTTGAAGCGCGGGTCGTCCTTGACCTGGGCGACGCTGTCGGCATCGAAGAACGGGAAAGCCTGGATGTCGCCCGAGAGCAGCGCCGGCACATAGGCCGCGGCATCCGGCACGATGCGAAACTCGGCCTTGTCGAGCGACGCCGGCGTGCCCCAGTAATTGTCCGATTTGACCAGCGTGATCGACGATCCCTTGGCCCAGCTCTGGAACTTGAACGGGCCGGTGCCAATCGGTTTTTCCTTGTTGGTGTCGGCAGATTCCGGCGCCACGATCACCGCGTCGCCCCAGCCCATATTGTAGAGGAACGAGCCCTGCGGGTTCTTCAGCGTGACCTTGACGGTTGCCGGGTCGACCACGTCGACCGTGTCGATGGCGGCGAACAGCACCTTTTGCGCGTTGACCGAATTGTCGGCGCGGGCACGATCGAGCGAGAATTTCACGTCGGCGGCATCGAAGTCGGTGCCGTCATGGAATTTCACGCCGGTGTGCAGCTTGAAGGTGTAGACCTTGCCGTCATCGGAAATGGTCCAGCTTTCGGCCAGATCCGGCAGCACCTCGCCATTCGGCCCGATGCGCGTCAGGCCTTCGAACACATTGGCATAGAGAACCTCGTCGATCGCTGCGGCGGCACCGGCGGTCGGATCGAGATGCGGGGGTTCGAGCGGAATGCCGATGACCAGGTCGGTTCGCGCGGCGAACGCAGAGGTGCCGGCGGCCAGCGACAGCACCGCGGCCGCCAGAATGGTTATCCACAATTTCATCGTGCAACTCCCCATGCGTTCAGACACGTGCTCGAACCCGAGTGATAGAAGCGTGATTTCGCCACGGAGTAAATTGCGTTTCGTTCTGCCCCTTGGCGTGGCCGGGAATGTTTTTATCCTGGCGACCGCATCGGCAGTCGAAGCTTGTCGCGGTGCGCACCTTATCCCGTGGCTGTGCCGCGCAGCAGCACGTTGAGCCCTATCGCCATCACCTTGGCCGATTCCACCATGTCCGATATGCCGACCCATTCGTCCGGCCGGTGGGCGAGGTCGAGAATGCCAGGCCCATAAGCGATGCAATCATAGATATGGCCGATGCGAGCTATATGCTTCTGGTCATAGGTGCCGGGCGAAATGACATAATCGGGTTCGCGGTCGAAGATCGCCATGATGCCTTGCGCAACCGCCTTGACCACCGGCGCGTCGCGCTCGGTCATCAGCGGCAGCACTTCCATCAGGTCGCGGATTTCATAGTCGAATTTTGTCCGCTCGCGTTTCAACCGGTCGAGAATGCCGGTCACTTCACCTTTGACGGTGTCGAGATCTTCCTCGAGCAGGAAACGGCGGTCGATGGTCATCCGGCAGGAGTCGGGCACGTTGGGCGACGGCAGGCCGGGCCGGAAATCCTCGGTCTGGCCGCCATGGATCGAATTGATGTTCATGGTCGAGCGTTTTGCTCCTTCGGGCACGACCGGCATGCGCGTCATCTTGCGGTCGAGCGCGGGAAACAGTTCGTCCTCGAAGGCCCGCAGCACGGCGCCCATG
>NZ_RZQA01001072.1:0-1832 GCF_004022915.1 Mesorhizobium sp. M7A.F.Ca.US.006.04.2.1 | reverse complement strand
AGGTTGAGGATACCGGTCTGGTGCATGGCCGCGCTGCCGCTGCCGCAGGCATCCTTGACCAGCAGCACGCGAAAGCCTTTTGCCACCGCATCCTTGACCGACGCGTCGATGCAGGCCTCGGTCCAGACGCCTGATATGACCAACCATTCGATGCCGGCCGACTTGATGTCGCGTGCCGCCGGCCCGCAGCGGAAGGCGCTGGCCTCGGCCTTGATCAGCAGCGCCTCGCCCTTGGCCGGCGCCACCTCATGGCAGATTTCGGTCAGCGGATCGCTCTTGTCGGAAAAGGCCGACTTGCCGTCCTCGCCGAGCGGATGAAACGGGCGGTCCTGGCTGTCGAGATCGACGATGTAGGCCCAGTGGTAGAGCGGCACATGGTTCTGCCGCGCCGCCGCCTGCAGGCGCTGGACGTTGGCGAGGATGCTGCTGAAGCCTTCAACCAGATAACGCGGGTCCTGCCGGTGCTCTTCCTGCAGGTCGATGAAGATCGCGGCTACGGTGCCGCGCTTGAGGGAGATGGGCGTTTTCATGCGGCGCCTGCGTGATGCATGGGCGAGGCAGTCAAAGACCCTTCCGTATGCCGGCGGGACAGAGGAGGGCGCCAGGCAACGAGGCGCTCATTGGTTGCCCGTATCAAACCTGCGTCTCCAGAAACTCGTCCTCATAAGGAAAGCGCGACAGAAGCTCCGTGCCCGTCTCGGTGATCAGGATCTCGTCCTCCAGCTTGACGCCCTCGCGGCCGCCCTTTTCGCCGATATAGCTTTCGACGCTCACCACCATGCCTGGCACGATATGGCCGTCGCGGCCATAGGTCTCGTAATCCATGGCGTGCGCGATGAACGGTGTCTCGCCATGCATGCCGACGCCGTGCATGACCGAGGTGTAGCGCTGGTCGACGAAACGGTCGGGGATCTTCCACGCCTGCTCGGCGATCTCGCGGAAGGCCATGCCGGGCTTGACGATCGAAATGTTGTGCTGAACCTGGTCATGCGCCATGCGGTAGAGCGACTTCTGGTAGGGCGTCGGCTTGCCCGGCCCGCAGCGGAAGGTGCGCGAGAAATCCGAATAATAGCCGTAGCAGCCGATGGTGTCGGTATCGAGCGCCAAGAGTTCGCCGGGGCGGATCTTGCGGCCGCTGGCCTCGTTGAACCACGGGTTGGTGCGCTGGCCTGATGTCAGCAGCCGCGTCTCGATGAACTCGCCGCCCTGGCGGATGACCTCGCCATACATGATGGCGAACAGGTCGTTTTCGGAAACACCGGGCTTGATCGCCTCACGCACCGCATAGACGGCAGCCTCGGCGCCGGCCATCGACACCTGCAGGCATTTGACCTCTTCCGGCGTCTTCACCGCGCGCACCGCCAGGATTTCGCCCTGGCAATCCCTGACCTCACAGCCGCGCTTTTCCAGCGCCAGCGCCTGCAGATGGCTGCAGCGGTCGAGGCCGAGCTTCATCGAGCCGCCGCCATGCTTTTTCAAAAGCTCGGCGATCTCGTCGGCGAACGGACCTGCGGTCTCGTCGTCGCGGCCCGAGACCGACGACCAGACCAGCTTGGAAGGCCGCGCCTCGTCGATCGTGTCGAGCACCATGGAGACATGATAGCTCTGCGGATATTCGAACAGCACGATCGGCCCGTCGGTCGGGATAAAGAAATAGCGGGTCGAGTTGCGCAGGAAATAGCCGAACATGTTGCGCGAGCCTGTGGCGTAGCGCTGGTTGTACGGATCGAACAGCACCACGCCGCCATAGCCGGCCTTGCGCATCCAGCCGCGCAGCTTGGCCAGCCGGCCCTTGCGCAGGGCGTCGGCATCGATGAAGGACGGTTCGGTGT
>NZ_RZQA01001071.1:0-1839 GCF_004022915.1 Mesorhizobium sp. M7A.F.Ca.US.006.04.2.1 | reverse complement strand
GGTCAGCTTCGAGCCGGGCGCGCGCACCCACTGGCATACGCATCCGCTTGGCCAGACGCTCTACGTGACGGTGGGCGCCGGGCTTGCCCAGACGTGGGGCGGCCCGGTCCAGCAGATCAGGGCGGGCGACGTCATCTCGTTCGCGCCTGGCGAAAAACACTGGCATGGCGCGGCGCCGAAATCGGCGATGACGCATATCGCCATGCAGGAGGCGCTCGACGATGTCCATGCCGACTGGCTGGAAGCGGTGACATCGGAACAATATGACGGCTGAATGCTCAGTCCGCAGGAACCCGGCTTCTATTCCAGCCGCAACATTTTCAGAAGAGGGCGACTCGCGGCGAGTCCAGTACCATGGCGCAGGCCATACTCAGTCGCCGGATCGACAGCGCCATGCCGCCCGTTCAACTGACCGTCGGCCAGTAATTTGCGAAACTCACGTCCGGACATAGCCATGTCAAAGCACCGTTTGCCCCTGGTCGCCGCTGTCTATCTTGGTTCGTTCGTGGCTCTGCTCGACGTCAGCATCGTCAATGTCGCGCTGCCGACCATCCAGCAGGCGTTGCAAACCGATTTCGGCGGCCTGCAATGGGTGGTCGACGCCTACACGCTGTGCCTGTCGGCCTTCATGCTGTCGTCCGGCCTGATCGGCGACCGCTATGGCCGCAAGCGCTCATGGCTGGCCGGCGTCGGCATCTTCGTGGCCGGCTCGCTGATCTGCGCCGTCGCGCCCAATTTGCCGGTGCTGCTGGCTGGCCGGGTCGTACAGGGCATCGCCGGCTCGCTGCTCATTCCAGGCGCGCTGTCGATCCTGACGCAAGCCTTTCCCGATGCACGCCAGCGCGCCGGCGTCATTGGCGGCTGGGCGTCGTTCGCCGCCATCTCTCTGCTCGTTGGTCCCGTCCTCGGTGGCATCCTGGTCGAGACCGTCGGCTGGCAAAGCATCTTCCTGATCAACCTGCCGCTTGGTCTGATCACGATCGCGCTCGGTGCTGCTTCGATCAACGAGACGGCGCATCCCGAACATGCCCATCTCGATCTCGTCGGCCTGGCTCTCAGCATCCTGTGGCTGGGGGCGCTGACCTTTGGCCTGATCTCGGCCGGCGAGAATGGTTGGGGCGAGCCAAGGACGGTCACGGCGCTCATCGCAGGTGTCGTCGGCCTGGGTGCTTTCCTCGGCTTCGAGGCGCGCACGGCACGGCCGATGCTGCCGCTTGGCCTCTTCCGTGACGTCCGCTTTGCCGTCGCCAATGTCGCTTCGTTCGCGCTCGGCTTCACCTCCTATTCCAGCGTCTTCTTCTTCTCGATGTTCCTGCAGCAGGTGCAGGGCTGGTCGCCGACGCAGACCAGCCTGCGCATGGCGCCGGCCTTCATCGTCCAGATCGTGGTGTCGCCGTGGATCGGCAGGCTGAGCGCGCGCTATGGTCACTCCGCGCTGATGACCATCGGCTATGTTGCTATCGGCCTGTCCATGCTCGGCATGTGCTGGGCCGGTCCTTCGACGTCCTACGCGACGCTGTGCCTTCTGTTCGCCATCGGCGGCCTCGGCAATGCGCTTGCAATCCCGACCGGCAGCGCTGCCGCCATGTCCTATGCGCCGCGCGAACGCTCGGGCATGGTGTCGGCGGTCATCAATGCCACCCGCCAGAGCGGTCTTGCCATCGGCATCGCCTTGCTCGGCGCCTTGATGAGCATGCGGGCAACCAACCTTTTGACCGGGTATCTCGGCGATGCCGGTGTCGCCAACGCGGAAGCGGTCGCCCGTGCTGCAATTTCGCGGCATGATTTCGCAACCGATGCGGCGATGGGCGAAAGCGGCGTGCATGAACTCTATGCTGC
>NZ_RZQA01001070.1:0-1839 GCF_004022915.1 Mesorhizobium sp. M7A.F.Ca.US.006.04.2.1 | reverse complement strand
GTCGATCACGATCGAGCCAGGCTTGGCGTCAAAGTCAGACAGCGGCCGGGGCTTGATCGGGCATTCCGCGGCGGCGAGCGCCGCATCGCTTTTCGGCCTCGGCGCGCCGGATGCCCAGACCGATGTGCCGACGCCGCTGCCGGCCAAGATGCGGGCAACGACATAGCCATCGCCGCCATTGTTGCCGGGCCCGCACAGCACATGGATGTGCTTTGCCGAGGGGTAGCGCTTGAGAACCTCGGCCGCGACCGCTCCACCAGCGCGCCGCATCAGGCCGATGCCGTCGGCTGGGCCGGCGGCAATCGTCAGCCGATCGGCCTCGCTCATTTCGGCCGGGGAAAGAAGTTCGTTGCTCATGGATTGCCGATCCGCATGCGATCAAGCATTGTCCGATTTCGATCCTAAGCAAACAAGGGGGAGTTGCCGAGATCTGCAGCCATAACGTTGGCACGAAGGCCTCGCGGGCAGAAAGTTGCCTGAGGGATAGGCAATATGCCTGATTTTTGTGCGGACGGAGGTGCTGGCGCTGTGTAGGCTCTGGCAGTCTATGCCGCTTCCGGTGCAGCGAATGACGCGAATTTGCATCCCGGTGCGGCGCGGCTTTGAAATCTTATGAGACCGCTTAGAATCCGCTGAATTGGCACAGTTCGTGCTTGATGGAGGCGCAAGCGGGGGGTCACAACCCGTTTTTTTGGCAGTGGAGGCCACTTTTTACATGAAAAAGATCGAAGCGATCATCAAGCCATTCAAGCTCGACGAAGTGAAGGAAGCGCTTCAGGAGGCCGGACTGCAAGGCATCACCGTCACCGAAGCAAAAGGCTTCGGTCGTCAGAAGGGCCACACCGAACTCTACCGCGGCGCCGAATATGTCGTCGACTTCCTGCCCAAGGTGAAGATCGAGGTCGTGCTTGGCGACGACGCGGTCGAAGGTGCGATCGAGGCCATCCGCAAGGCGGCCCAGACCGGCCGTATCGGCGACGGCAAGATCTTCGTTTCCAATATCGAGGAAGTCGTGCGTATACGCACCGGCGAAACGGGCATGGACGCGGTCTGACCGACCGCGCCATCCTCCCGAAAAACGTCATCATCAAAAAAAGTCATCACACAGGGATACATGACATGACGACAGCCAAAGACATCATGAAGCAGATCAAGGACAACGACGTGAAATTCGTCGACCTGCGCTTCACGGACCCGAAGGGCAAGCTGCAGCACGTGACGATGGATGTCATCGAGGTCGAGGAAGACATGTTCGCCGATGGCGTGATGTTCGACGGCTCGTCGATTGCCGGCTGGAAGGCCATCAACGAGTCCGACATGGTGCTGATGCCCGATCCGGAAACGGTCCACATGGACCCGTTTTTCGCGCAGTCGACCATGGTCATCCTGTGCGACATCCTCGATCCGGTTTCGGGTGAATCCTACAACCGCGATCCGCGCGGTACGGCCAAGAAGGCCGAGGCCTACATGAAGGCCGAAGGCATCGGCGACACCATCTTTGTCGGCCCGGAAGCCGAGTTCTTCGTGTTCGACGACGTGAAGTACAAGGCCGATCCCTACAACACCGGATTCAAGCTCGACTCCACGGAGCTGCCGTCGAACGACGACACCGACTATGAGACCGGCAATCTCGGCCACCGTCCGCGCATCAAGGGCGGCTACTTCCCGGTGCCGCCGATCGACAGCGCACAGGACATGCGCTCGGAAATGCTGACCGTGCTCGCCGAGATGGGCGTGCGCGTCGAAAAGCATCACCATGAGGTGGCGGCGGCTCAGCACGAACTCGGCATCAAGTTCGACGCGCTGGTGCGCAACGCCGACAAGATGCTGATCTACAAG
>NZ_RZQA01000106.1:0-10848 GCF_004022915.1 Mesorhizobium sp. M7A.F.Ca.US.006.04.2.1 | reverse complement strand
GAAATGGCCAGAAGGGCTGCGGCAGTGAGAATGATCTTTTTCATTTTTGGTACTCCAGTATCGTCTTTTTTCCGTCCGTCTAGCGGCGTGTCTTGGAAATGAAATCGCGTCGTTCGGACAGCCCCGATGTGGGAGGGCAAGGTCGTCTTTTCCAATCACGAAGTTGTTCCGTGTGGACCATGAATCCCCACCTTGAAATTGTGCCAATGGAATCTAAGGATGCATTTTTCTTCTTCATATCAGTGTGTTAGGTGTAGCCACCTGATGGATCACTGACTGTTTCAGAGGCCCAGCGTTCACACCGTCCTGCACGCACCGTCAACAGAAACGAACCGTTCGGTTCGATTTTAGGGCGAGCTAATAGTCACTTTTCGAAACCATTAACCTTTTTTGACCCCCCGCGAAGGGTCGGATTCGGGAAGATCGCAGCCGGCAAATGGCCGCCCGGGAGGTGGGATCTCGGCCCGCGACGAGCTGCAGTAGCGTTTCGCATGCCGTGTCGCGCCGCATGGATACGATGTCGTTTTCATGCCGACGGCGCGCCCGCGATCGTGGTTAGATCATACCATCTCAGGTGCCGCTTCGTGACGACGAGGCGGAGAATTGGGAAGCCGGTCAGAATCCGGCGCTGCCCCCGCAACGGTGGTGGAGTTCAAGTCGCAACGGGAGACCACTGGGCAACCGCCTGGGAAGGTGTCGCGATGGTCCGCAAGGACAACTCCAGAGCCCGGAAACCAGCCCGAGATTTTTAGACTCGACTGATCGCGGTGGGCGGTCAAGAGGTGGATAGCGCATGTCCGGCACACAGCCGGCCTGTGTTTCAATCCTTCCTCCATCACCACCAGTTCAGTCCTTAGAAACGAGGACAGGACATGGATATCCGCAACGACATGCTGAGGCTCCTGAAGGGGCGCCGGCAAGGCTTTTCGCTGGAGCAGCCCTTCTACACCGATCCGGACTACTTCAAGCTCGACATGGAGCTGATCTGGTATCGCGACTGGCTGTTCATCGGCCATGATTGCGAACTGCCGAAGCCGGGCAGCTACATCACCGTGCAGGTCGGCGATTATCCGGTCGTCCTTGTCCGCGACCAGCACGGCAAGATCAACGCCTTCCACAATTCCTGCCGCCATCGCGGCAGCCGCGTGTGCAACACGGAGAAGGGTACCGCGGCAAAGCTCGTCTGCCCGTATCATCAGTGGACCTACGAGCTGGACGGCCGCCTGCTGTTTGCCCGCCAGATGGCCGACGGTTTCGACAAGAGTGATTTCGGCCTGAAGCCGGTCGCCTGCGAGAGCGTCGGCGGCTACATCTTCATCTGCCTGGCCAAGGAACCGGCAGATTTCGCGCCGATGCGGGCGATGATCGAACCCTATCTTTTGCCGCACCGGCTGCGTGAAGCAAAGATCGCCTTCGAGAGCACGATCGTCGAGAAGGGCAACTGGAAGCTGGTCTGGGAAAACAACCGCGAGTGCTACCACTGCGCCGCCAATCATCCCGAGTTGTGCAAGACCTTCCCCGAGGCTCCAACCATAACCGGCGTCCATGGCGCCGACAGCGACCCTGAAATGGTCGCACACTGGGCCAGATGCGAGGCATCAGGCTTGCCGAGCAAATTCCGCATCGATCCGGCAGGGCAGTACCGCGCCACCCGCGCGCCCTTGCTGCGCGATGCCGTCAGCTACACCATGACGGGAAAACGGGCGGTCCAGAAGAACCTGTCCGACAGCGTTTCAACCGACCGCATCGGCTCCTTGCTGCTCTATCACTATCCGACGACCTGGAACCATATCCTCGGCGACCACGCCGTTACCTTCCGCGTGCTGCCGATCAGTGCCACGGAAACCGCGGTGACAACGAAATGGCTCGTCCACAAGGATGCGGTCGAAGGCGTCGACTACGACCTCGCTGAGCTCACCCATGTCTGGACCGAGACCAACGACCAGGACCGCCGCATCGTCGAGGAAAACGCCTTCGGCATCCTGTCGCCTGCCTATGAACCAGGCCCCTATTCGGAGCTGCATGAGGGCGGCGTGATCCAGTTCGTCGAGTGGTACGCGTCGTTCATCGGGCCGCGCCTTGCCGAAGGCGGCCGGCCGGCCCTGCGCAGCGTCGCCTAGCCCAGGGGATAAGAGGATGAATGCGATGACGGACCTTGGCCTCTATCGCCATCTCGACCAGATGACGCCCTGGAACGACAGGCTGCAGGTGCTGGAAGTGATCGGCGTCAGCGACGAAGCGCCTGACGTGAAGACCTTCACCTTCCGCTCCGACAACCAGACCTGGTTCCGCTACAAACCGGGGCAGTTCGTGACTCTGGAACTGCCGACATCGGACGGGCCGCTGATGCGCACCTACACGCTGTCGTCCTCGCCGTCGCGGCCGTTCTCGATCGCGGTGACGGTCAAGGCGCAGGCGGGCAGCACCGGTACGCGCTGGATGTTCGACCATCTGACGCCCGGTTCGCACGTCAAGGCCTATGGGCCGACCGGCGACTTCTCGCTGCATAGCCACCCGGCCGCCAAATATCTGTTCATTTCGGCCGGTTCCGGCGTGACGCCGATGATGTCGATGCTGCGCTGGCTGAACGACTGCGCGCCATGGACCGATGTCGGCTTCGTCAACTGCGCGCGCCGCCCGGAAGAGATCATTTTCCGCAAGGAGCTCGAACTGCTCGGCAGCCGCATGCCTGGGCTGTCGCTCGGCTTCATGATCGAGGAGCGGTCGAGCCGCGAGGGCTGGTTCGGCCATATGGGCCGCATCGACGCGATCCGGCTGCCATTGCTGGCGCCCGATTTCCGCGAGCGCGAGATTTTCTGCTGCGGCCCCGATCCTTTCATGCGCGCCGTGCGTGGCATGCTGGACGCAGCCGGCTTCGACATGACGAAATACCATCAGGAAAGCTTTGCCGCGCCTGCCGTGGAGGAGATCCCGGCGCCGTTCTCGCCGCCGGCGGAAGACGGCGCCGCTGCCACCGTGGAGGCCGTGACACCGATCCGGTTCTCGCATTCCGATGTCGATGCCGAATGCGTCGCCGGCCAGACGGTGCTGCAGACGGCACGCGCCTCGGGGGTGCGGATTCCCGCCGCCTGCGAGTTCGGCCTGTGCGGCACCTGCAAGGTGAGGAAGGTCGCGGGCGACGTCGAGATGAGCCACAATGGCGGCATCCTCGATCACGAAATCGAGGACGGCTTTATCCTCGCCTGTTGCTCGAAGCCGCTTTCGGCGCTTGAAATCGAGGCGTGACCGGCAGGCACGGTCAGAGACTGTCCATGCCCGCGCGGCCTGCAGCTGCGCTCGGCCGGGCCTACGCCATCTTGCCAAAAACCCTGCAAATGGTTAGACGCCTGCAACGGTGGGGTTGACCGTAGGGGCCGAAGATCATCTCCGCGGCCTGCTTCGGCGGGGAGCAAACATGCGACAATCCGGCGTATATGCCATTGCCAGCAAGGATATCGTCTTTGAATCCTTCGATGGCGAAGCCGTCGTTCTCGACCTGACCACCGGTAAATATTTCGGCTTCTCTGATTCAGGCAGCAGGCTTTGGGATGCACTGTCGTCCGGCGTGCCTGCCTCCGAACTGGTCGGCGCCGCGACCGGGATTGGCGCCCTCGATGCCGCCGCGATTGACGGCTTTGTTTCACAATTGCTCGAATTCGGTTTGCTGGCGGCCGCAACCGATGGCGTGGCAAGACCGGTTCCCAGCGAATTGCTGGCTCAGCTCGCCGCTGCCGGCGAGCCCCTCAAGGTCGACATCCATGACGACCTTGCCGACCTCATTGTCGTCGATCCCATCCACGAGGTCGAGGAGCCCCTCGGCTGGCCCGCAGTGAAGCAGGCCAACTGAGGCGCCCGCCAGGCTCTCGTTGCCGGACAGCTCCGGAACAGGCAGACCATGCCAAACGTCACTCTCGAAAACCTGACTGACTACGCACGTCATGTCCTGGCGCAAGCGCAGAGCAGCGCCGCGCATTATCCACTGACCTGCAAGGTGGGCTTGCCGCATCTGGAGTTGACCACTCATGTGAGTGCCGGCGCGTTGGCGGATGCCTTCGCTCATGGCTTTGTCACGGCTGCGGACAACCGAGCGCCTGCCGACATCTGCCGCATCTTCGTCGCACATCCCGGCATTGACGGCATCGCGGCACCGGCCAGATGGGGCCAAGGACCCTTCACGCAGCATGGCTTCGCCACCAGGCTGGCGGAAGCCGGATTGCGCGGCAACCATTTCCATGACCTGGATTTCTGGCAGTTCTATGATCCGCAACGTCGCGTTGGCGTGCAATTGATGGCCTCGGCCGATGCCTTTCCACCGTGGGAGCCGGGAGCGCCGCTGCGCCCCTTCCTCCATTGGGAATATGCGGCACGTGGCATGCGGCTGGCCCATGCGGGGACGCTCGGCACCAAAGGCAGGGGCGTACTGCTGGCCGGCGCGGGCGGCGCCGGGAAATCCGGGACCGTCGCCGCCGGCCTCCTCCACGGGCTGGACAGCGTCGGCGACGATTATGTGCTGGTCGACCTCTCCAACGGCGTGACTGCCCGCCCGTTGTTTTCAACACTCAAGCAGGATCCCCAGGGATTCGCGCGACTTGGGCTGAAGCACCGGCTGAAGGCGCACGGTCCGCTCAACTGGCAAGGCAAGCATGCTTTTCACATTGACGACATTGCGCCACGGCCGGTGCCCGAAACTCTGGACATCGTTGCGCTGGTGGTGCCACATATCGGCGGAGGCGAGGCAAGTTCGATCGTGCCGGTGTCGCGCAGGGATGCCATGATTGCCTTGGCGCCGTCCGGCATAGCGCAGATGCCGGGCGAGCGGGAGAGCGGCTTTCGCTTCTTCAGCGACCTGACCCGCCTGCTGCCGTGCTATCGTCTGTCGCTGGGGACGCAGCCACAGGAGATAGCCGGCACGATTGCGGACTTTCTTGTGCGGGGCGCTTCGTGAAACTGAGCGTGATAATGCCCGTCTACAACCGTGAGCGCTATGTCGTTTCGGCATTGCGCTCGCTGGTGCGGCAGCGGGACGCCGCCGATCTCGACATCATCGTCATCGACGACGGTTCGACCGACGGCTCTGCTGAGGCCGTACGCTCGATGATGCGCGAAAACCCCTGCATCCGACTCTTCCAGCAATCGAACATGGGCGTGGCCAGGGCGCGCAACGCCGGGCTGCGGCAACTGCCGCCGGATGCGGAGTTCGTGTCATTCCTGGATTCTGACGACATCTCGCTGGCCGGACGGTTCAAGGCCGATCTCGCCCGCTTCGAGGCTACCTCCGGGCTTGAGCTAACCTATTCGCTGATGACGCTGGTCGACCGGATCGACGACGAGAAGCTCGAGCCGGAGGCGGACTGCTGTACCATGACGCTTCGCGGAATTTCGCTGAGCACCGCTCTCTTCAGTCGAACGCTTGTCGATCGCATCGGCCATTTCGACGAGGACTTTGAGCAGTCCGAGGACACGGATTATCTGTTGCGAGTCTTCGAAACCGGTCCGCGCTACGAATTGCCGAACACCGTCGCGATCTACTACCGACGCCACGCCGGAAATGTCACCAAGGAACATAGCGGCAGGGTCCGCAACCACTTGCGTGCAATCCACAAGTCGATGCGGCGGCGCAAGGCCGATCCGTCACGGCGAGAGGTCCAGGGCATCTTCGAATTGAAGAGTCCCGCCGATTGGCGGATGCCATGATGCTCGACACAATCGGCTCGGATCAGCCAAGCCCGCAACGCTGCTGGAGACGCCGATGAGGCTGAGCGTCATCATGCCGGTCTACAATCGCGAACAATTCGTTGGCCTGGCGCTGCGCTCGTTGCTCAGGCAGCGCGAAGACATCGATCTCGACATCATCGTCATCGACGACGGGTCGACCGATGGCTCGGCAGCCGTCGTACGGTCGTTAATCGACGAGGCCCCATGCATTCGTCTTTTCCAGCAGATCAATGGCGGGGTCACCAAGGCGCGCAATGCCGGGCTGAAGCAGTTGCTGCCGCAGACGCGTCTGGTGTCGTTTCTCGATTCGGACGACATCTCCCCGATAGGCCGCTTCAAGGCGGATCTCGCCTGCTTCGAAGAGGATCCTGGCCTCGAGCTGACCTATTCGCGCATGACGCTGGTCGACAAGATAGATGGCGAGACACTGGAACCGGCCGCCGACAGCCACTCCATCACCGTGCGGGGGATCCACCTGTCCGCCGGGATCTTCGCGCGAGACCTCATCGAGCGCACCGGTGGTTTCGACGAGGATTTCAAACAGGCCGAGGACACCGACTATCTGTTGCGTATCTTTGAGAGCCAGGCAAAATACGTTATGCCCGATACGGTGGCTCTCTATTACAGGCGTCATCCCGGCAACATGACCAAGGAAGCCGATGTGCCCTTTCGCGAGTTCATGCGCGCCATTCACAAGTCGATGAAGCGTCGCCGGGCCGACCCCAGCTTGCGCCGGGTGGAGGGGATTTTCGACTTCAAGGATCTCGCGCAGTGGCGGTTCCTTTGATGGCAGGCTACGGCGTCGTCATTCCGGCTTTCAACGCGGCCGCCACCATAGGCGCTGCCCTGAACTCCGTTCTGGCCCAGGCGGCAAAGGCGGAGGCCATCGTCGTGGTCGATGACGGTTCGACCGACGATACGGCCGCGGTGATCGATGCGATGAACCTGCCGGTGACGGTGCTGCGACAGGACAATACCGGACCCGGCAGCGCAACGACCCGTGGCATTGCGGCACTCTCGACGCCGCTCATCGCGACGCTCGATGCCGACGATTTGTGGCTGCCGGACAAGATCGAACAGCAACTGGCCTATCTCGGCCGTCATCCCGGGACAGCGGGCGTCTTTACGCATTGGCGGACGTTTCGCGGCGACAGCCCCGATTTGCCCGATGCGGCCAGTGGAGCCGGCTGGTCGCGCACGACGATGATGATCCGCCAGGAGGTGGTGCAGAGCGTCGGTCCCATCATCGACCCACCAGGCGGTCGCGGCGAGATGATCGACTGGATCGCCCGGGTTCGTGAGGCAGGCTTTGTACTTGCCATGCTCGACGACGTGCTTGCATTGCGCCGCATCCGTCCGGGCAGCCTTTCCTACGGCCGCGATCCGGCACGCGACCGGGGCTATATCCAGGTCGCAAGGCTCGCCATGCAGCGGCGGGCCCAGAACAAGGCGGGCTCCAGTTGAACGCCAGGCCTGTTCGCCGCATCAGCCGCCGCTTCCCGGACTATGGCTGGTCGTGGCCCACTGGCCAGTTGGACCTGTTGCTGAAGGCGGCGCTGCTCTCCGATGAGGACGCAGCCGCTGCCTGCGCCGCGCGCTGGCTCGACGAGAACGACATCGACCTCGTCTCGTTTCGAGAACATCGTCTGCTCGCCGCCATCTCCGACAGGTTCGGCAGAAAACTGGCCGGGCATACCGCGCACCCGCGCCTCGTCGGCCTGCAGAAGATGCTGTGGACGAAGTCGCGCATGGCGATGCGCGAGGCCGAGCCGGCGCTGAAGGCGATGGCCGACGGCGGCGCCGACATCATGCTGATCAAGGGCGCCAGCCGCATTGCCTTGAACGCGTCGGCGCAGCGTGGTCGGGTGGCGCATGACATCGACATACTGGTGCGCCCGCGCGACATGGCTGCCGTCTTCGACATCTTGCGCGACCGCGACTGGCAGATCGCCTCGGGCGTCAGCGCGCAATATCTGCGAACCCGGTTGGCGTCGCTGCGGTCGATGAACTTCTTCAAGGGCCGTTTCGGCGACATCGACCTGCACCAGCTCGGCTATGATGGGTCGCAGACGAGCGCGGAAGACGACCTGGCGATCTGGCAACGGGCGGTCCCGGCACAATTCAGCGGCGTCGCGGTCTTCGTGCCATCGCCGGCCGATCGCATGGCACTGGCCATCGCCCATGGCGGCCTCGACGCCCACACCCACAGCGACTGGCTTGTCGACTGCGCGGTCGCCATCCATGCCGAAGACGTCGATTGGGGGATGTTCCTCGACATCGTCGGAAGACGCGGCCTGGCGGTTCCAGCGGCGGTGGCGTTATCCTATCTGGCGTTCGAGATCGGCATTCCGGTGCCGGAACGGACAATGGCCAGAATCTTCGAGATGGCCGACCGGGCTGGCCTGTCGCGTTGGTCGTCGGTTCTGCAAGCCAAGCCGCGCACGGATTTCGGCGGCCTGGTCTGGCTGTCGCGCGGCCTTGCCAAGCAGTTGCGCCTGAAGCGGAAGAAGGGCCGGTTGCAGCAGGAGCCGCCCGCCAAACCCTGGCGCGGGAGACCGGCCGCGGGCAAGCCGCAAGCCGCATCGGCGCCTCTGGTGTTTTCGCAGGCCATCGCCTGTCCGCAAACGACCGGCGACATGATGCTCGACATCACCGTCAGGATCGGCGTTCCGCCGGTCCGGCGCCGCATCGAAATGGAGATCAATGACGGTGGCGAGCATATCGCTCGCCTGCGTGCCGTGGCTATCAGCCGATCCGGCAGGGAACGCGTGCTGCATTTTCGCGGCAAGGTGACGCTCGACGGCGCGCGAGTTGCCTTGACGCTCGAGGCGCGACCATCGCGACAGTTTCGCGAGTGGAACGACGCGGCCACGGTGGCCGCCTATGGCGCCTTGCCTTTCCAGTTGCTGTCGGCGGGTTTCTTGCCGATCGGCTGAAGGCGAATCCGACGAACCTTTCTCGCAAGGCGGCGTCCGCTCAAACTCCGTAGCGTTCGGTGCGGATGATTTCGGCTGCAACGCCGGCATCGATCAGCGCCTGGGCTGCCGCGGAAACGAAGGCATTGGAGCCGCAGACGAAGGCGATGCCAGGCGGCTCGGGCAGCCGCGCCATGGCTTGCGCCATCATCGCGACGTCCACCCGCCGCGCATAGTCGGCCGGGCGGCGTGCGGCTTCGCGGGTCAGTGTCAGCACCAGCTCGAAGCCGTCCTGACGCTCGTCGAGGGCGATCAGCTCGTCACGAAAGATCACTTCGTCCCAGACCCGGACCGAAACGACCAGGACGACGGGCACCGCTGAATTCCGTGCGGCGCGGTGGCGGATCATCGACATCAAGGGCACGACGCCCGAACCGCCGCCGACCATCACAAGCGGCCCACTCTCATCCTTCGGCCAGACGAAATGCCCGCCAAGCGGCCCGCGCAGTTCGATTTCGTCGCCAATTGCCGCGACTTCGTGGAAGAAGGGCGAAACCTCGCCATCGTCGAGTTGTTCGATCGCCAGTTCGATTGCGCCATTCGTTTCGGGCGCGGAGGCGATGGAATAGGAGCGGCGCGCCTGATAGCCGTCCGGCGCCGTCAGCCTGACGTCGACATGCTGCCCGGCGCGATAGGCGAAGGGCCGAGACGGCTGAAAAAAGAAGCTGGTGACACGCGGCGTGCGCTTTTCGATGCGGACGATGCCGGCTGTTTGCCAGGGCGACTGCACTGCCGCCGTATCGCTCACGGATCGTCCGTGTAGCGTTGCTCGCGCCATGGGTCGCCATAGATATGGTAGCCGCGCAATTCCCAGAAACCGGGCTCGTCGCGCGTGGTGAATTGCAGGCTGTTCAGCCATTTGGCCGACTTCCAGAAATAGAGATGCGGCACCAGCAGCCTTGCCGGGCCGCCATGATCCGGCGTGATCGGCTTGCCTTCGTAGAGCAGCGCGACCATGGCCTTGCCGGCGGTGAGATCCTTGACCAGCACATTGGTGGTGTAACCGTCGAACGCGTGCGCCAGCGTGAAGCCGGTCGGCGGCTCCACACCCGCGTCGGCAAGGATATCGTCGACCAGCACGCCCTGCCACGGCGTGTCGAACTTGGTCCATGCGGTCACGCAATGGATATCGCGCGTCATCTTGGTCAACGGCAGCGCGTTGAACTCGGCCCAATTCCATTTCTTGATCGGCCGTGGCCCATGTTTCAGCGTGAAAAACCAATCCTCGGTGCGCACGCGCGGCGTCGGACCGGCCGACAGCACCGGAAAACCCTGTTCAAGATATTGGCCGGGCGGGATGCGGGCATCGTCATCGGTTGGCGGGCGCCGTCCTGAAGAGAAACCTCGGGTGACCATCGCGGCAATCTCCTGCATCGGGCCGACATCAGCCTGATGCAATGTTCTCGAAGATGTCGTGGCGGGCAACCAAAATCTTGACGGGCGGAGGCCGGAGGGGATCGTCGCCGACGAACCCTGCCGGTCCCGTTCACGTCAAGGCCATTACTCAGCCATTGGCAAAAGGCACCGCGATGTAGATCTGAGCGTCGCCACGCTCGACCAGCAACAGCACCGACTTGCGGCCAGACTTGCCGGCTTGCGCGATTGCCTGGGTTACCTGCCTGGCGTTCTTAACCGGCACCTGATTGACGGCAACGATGATGTCGCCGGCCTGTATTCCGGAAGCGGCGGCGGCTTTGTCGGGATTGACGCTGGCAACCACCGCGCCGTGCTGCTTGCCGGCTAGGTTCATCTGCTGGCGAATGTCGGGCGTTATATCCATCAAGCCGAGCCCTATCGCCGGAGCGCGCCCGGCACTGGGCGTGTCGGACCCGTCATCCAGCGACGCGGTCTTCGCATCGGCGCTGTTCTGGCCGACATCGACGGAAATCCGCATCGGCTTGCCTTTGCGCCAGACATCGACCGTTTCCGTGGCGCCCGGCGCGACATCGGCGACCGCCCGCGACAGGTCCTTGGGGTCCTTTACGTCCTGCCCGGCAAAGCTGGTGATGACGTCGCCCGTCTCGATGCCGGCCTTGGCCGCCGGCGAGCCGTCATTGACCTCTGAAACCAGCGCGCCGCCGGGATGGTCGAGCCCGATGGCGCTCGCGACATCCGGTGTCACCTCCTGGATCTGAACGCCGAGATAGCCGTACTGGAT
>NZ_RZQA01001069.1:0-1845 GCF_004022915.1 Mesorhizobium sp. M7A.F.Ca.US.006.04.2.1 | reverse complement strand
GATCCTCGTGGCGCGGCCTCTGGTCACGCGGCGCTTGCTGTCGCGGCTTCAAGGCACCGCGCGGTTTGATGCCGTCGGCCTGTTTCAATTTGGGTTTCGCCTCGGACATACGCTCCGACAACGACCTCAAAATCAAAAGGTTTCACGACGACAGCCGATATCAATGCGCAGTGCCGTAGCCGGCTCCAAAAACCTTTTCGCCGCCGATCCAGACGCCCTTCGGGTCGAGATCGTCCGACAGCGCGACAATATCCGCAGCCGTGCCGTTGGCGAATCGGCCAAGCCGGTGCGACTGGCCGATTGCTTGCGCCGGATAGAGCGAAGCCATGCGCAAGGCCTCGGAAAGCTCGACCCCGATGACGCGGTGGGTGAAACGAATGGCCGAGATCATGTCGAGATCGGCGCCCGCCAGCGTTCCGTCGCCGAGCCGCAGGCTGCCATGCCTGCGATAGATGGTACGGCCGTTGAGCGTGAACGACGTCATGTCGGTGCCGATTGTCGCCATGGCGTCGGTGACCAGAACGATCCTGGCCGGCCCCTGCTTGGCGCGCAGTGCGATCTTGATGGTGGCCGGATCGACATGGATGCCGTCGGCGATGAGACCGGCCGACAAGGTGCCGATGTCGATGGCGGCGCCAGCCAGGCCAGGCTCGCGATTGCCGATCTGGCTCATCGCATTGAACAGGTGGGTAACCATCGAGGCGCCCGCCGCGGCAAAGGCGCTGGCGGTGGCGTAGCCGGTGTCGGAATGGCCAAGGCTGACGATGACGCCGGCCTTAGTCAGCGCCGCGACGCGAGCCGGCTCGACGGATTCGGGCGCGATGGTGGTCAGCAGCACCGGCAGCTTTTGCCGAGCCGCGATCAGCATCGCCTGGTCGGCATCCGTCATCGGCCGGATCAGCGCCGGATCATGCGCGCCCTTGCGGGCGACCGACAAATGCGGGCCTTCGAGATGCAGCCCGAGAAACCCAGGCACCTTCTGGCGCGCCGCCGCCTCGCCGGCGGCGACAGCGGCGGCCGTGATTGCAGGCGTGTCGGTGATCAGCGTCGGCAGCAGCGCCGTCGTGCCGAAGGGCGCGTGCGCTCGGCAGATGGTCTCGATGGAAGCGACATCGGGATGGTCGTTGAGCATGACGCCGCCGCCGCCATTGACCTGCAGGTCCACGAAACCCGGCACCAGCAGGCCGTCACCGGCGTCGACGAGGGCGATGTCCGAGGGGACGGCGCCCGTGGGCAAAATGGCCTCGACGAGACCGTCGCGCACGACCAGCGCGTGGCCTTCATGCCAATCGTCGCCGTCGAAAATCCGGGCGCCAGTCAGGGCAAAGCGATTGCTCATACGGTCTCCGTCACCTTGCGAAGATTGCGCGGCGTGTCCGGGTCGAGACCGCGATGGCGGGCAAACGCCTCGACGAACATGTAGAAGGAGACGATCAGCGTCAGCGGATCGGTCAGTGGATGGCCTGTGGCGACATGCGGCAGGCGCACGGCGCGTTGGGCAAGTGCCGAGGTGACGAACACCGGCGCGCCCTTGGCCGCCAGGCTGTCGGCGGCCTCGGCAATCGACGGTTCGGACGCGTCGCGCGCGGCCAGCGCCAGCACCGGAAAATCGGGGCCGACCAGCGCCAGCGGGCCGTGCATGACCTCGGCGGCGCTGTAGGCTTCCGCATGCATGCCGCAGGTCTCCTTGAATTTCAGCGCAGCCTCATTGGCCATCGCCGCCGACGGTCCGCGGCCGAGGATGAACAACGACTTCTGCTTCTCGATCGTCTCAGAGAGCACGCTCATCCAGTCGCAGGCGATCGCCTTGCCGAAATGCTCCGGCAGGCGGGCAAGCGCCGCCAG
>NZ_RZQA01001068.1:0-1847 GCF_004022915.1 Mesorhizobium sp. M7A.F.Ca.US.006.04.2.1 | reverse complement strand
ACGTCGAGAGCATCGACGGCGACCGCCTGTTCGGCCTTGTCGACGTGTCCGACAACGAGATCGCACGACCGGACCGCGACGCGAAATGGCACAAGGTGCCGCGCATCCGCACCCGGCTGTCGCCGACCCTGGAACTCGAGATTGCCGTTCCCGAGGGCGACTGGCTGGCCGCGCCAAGCATCGAGAGCGACCGCGCGGTGTCGGCCTATCTCGGCTTCGAGGCCTCGCTCCGTCCGTTTCGCCGCGAGAATGCCGGGCCTGACTATGCCGGCCCGCTGACCGCGGAGCGCTACCGCAAGGCGTCGATTCATCTGTTGACCACGGCTTCGCTGGCACGCCTGAAAGCATTGCACCCGGAAGGGGTCGCCGACCCGCGCCGCTTCCGCCCCAACATCGTTGTCGACATGGCGGCGATCGAAGGCTCGTTTCCCGAAACGGAATGGATCGGCCGCAAGCTTGCCGTCGGCGATCTCCTGCTGACCATCTCGGAACCCTGCCGCCGCTGCGGTTTCATCATCGTCGCCCAGGATGGCTTCGACCATGATCCGGCAATCCTGCGCAACCTGGTCCGCCACAACGCCCACAACCTCGGCGTCTATTGCACGGTCGACAGGCCGGCGCGCGTCGAAGTCGGCGACGCGATGCGCTTCCTGTAAGCTATCGATACAGATCCGCCCGTGTCGGCGGCAGGCCGCTTGGACCGCGCGCGCGCTTGGTCACGACGGTCTGGAAAATCTGTGCCGATGCGCGCTCGAAGGTAATCGAACAGCCCGTCAGGTAAAGCAGCCATAGCCGCGCCCTGGCCTCGCCCACCTCGGCGATAGCCTCGTCGAACCTTTCGTTGAGTCGCTCCGCCCACAGCCTGCAGGTGCGGGCATAGTGCTCGCGCAGGTTCTCGACATCGTAGACGAGAAAACCATGCGCCTCGAGATTGCCTGTTGTCATGCCGATGGTGTCGAGTTCGCCGCCGGGAAAGATATATTTGAGCAGCGCCTTGAACTCCGGCCCTTTGCGCAAGGTCTTCTTGATGTCGCCCTTGCTGCGCCGGGTGATGGCGTGGTGCAGATAGATGCCGCCCGGCTTCAGCAGGCGATGAATGGTCTTGAAATAAGTCGCATGGTTGGCGAGCCCGAGATGTTCGAACATGCCGATCGACGAAATCTTGTCGAAGCTGCCGGTGAGTTCCGCATAGGATTTGATCTCGATGGTGATGCGGTCCTCCAGCCCCTCGGCGCGAATGCGTTCGCGGGCCAGCTCGGTCTGCGCCTGCGACAGCGACACACCGTGGCCGACGACGCCGTAGTTCTTCGCCGCATGGATCAGCATGGCGCCCCAGCCGCAACCGATGTCGAGCAGTCGTTCGCCCGGTTTCAGCCGGAGCTTGCGGCAGATGTGGTCGAGCTTGTCGACCTGGGCCTCGTCGATGCCATTGGCGAAATCCTTGAAGTAGCCGCAGCTATAGACCATGCGCTCGTCGAGAAAGAGCCGGTAGAAGGCGTTCGAGATGTCATAGTGATGCTGGATCGCCTCCTGGCTCGAACCGCTGACATAGGGATTGCGCCCGGACAGATCGGTCCGCGCGCTCATCTGCTTGCGTGCCAAAAGCACGGAAGGCAGGTCGCGCAGGATCGCCATTTTCGGCAGCGACTTGAGCTTGGTTCTGAGCTTGCCTTGCGACGGCAGGGCATAAAAATCGAAGATCGTCCCGTCTTCGATGTCGATCGTTTTGGAAATCCACATCTCGATCAGCGTCGACAGGGACGGTCGCTTCACGATCTGCCAGACGATGTCCTGGTCGTTGATGGTGAGCACCGGACCAGTGGCGGGGGCGATCCGCCCCCCGGTCC
>NZ_RZQA01001067.1:0-1847 GCF_004022915.1 Mesorhizobium sp. M7A.F.Ca.US.006.04.2.1 | reverse complement strand
GGGATGCCGGGTGGATGCCGTTTGCACTCAACGAAGCGACCCGGTTCATCAGCCCAACCAAGACGCCAGAGTTCCTGGCTGCGGGCCTGCCCGTAATCTCGACGGCGATCGTTGACGTCGTGCGCAGCTACGGCGCTGCTGGACTGGTGGAAATCGCCGACAGTGACGACTTGGAGAGCAAGCTGCGCTCCATGCTTTTGCGACCGCGTGAGATGCTGCTGCCGCAAGTCGATGCCTATCTGGCTGACATGTCGTGGGAAAGAACATGGACGGCCATGGCCGCTCACATTGAGGGCGCCTACCGACGCAAGAAGGTCGTCCCGTTGCGCAGGAGCGCATAGCCATGTTCGATTGGCTGATCGTCGGCGCGGGGTTTGCCGGCAGCGTGCTTGCCGAAAGAATAGCCTCGCAGCGTCATGAAAGCGTTCTCTTGGTCGATCGCCGCAGCCATGTCGGCGGCAACGCCTATGATTGCTATAATGAAGCCGGCATCCTCATCCACCGCTATGGGCCACATATTTTTCACACCAACAGCCAGTCGATCGTGGACTACCTCTCCCAGTTCACCCAATGGCGCACATACGAGCATAGGGTTCTGGCGGCGGTGGATGGGATACTGCTCCCCATCCCGATCAATCTCGACACGATAAACCGCCTTTATGGCCTCGAACTGAATTCTGCACAGTTGGAGGAGTTCTTCGCGTCGCGACGCGAAACGGTAGAGGACGTGCGAACGGCCGAGGATGTTGTCGTCAGCACCGTGGGACGCGAACTCTACGAAAAATTCTTCCGTGGCTACACCAGAAAGCAATGGGGCGTGGATCCGAACCAGCTGAGCAAATCGGTGACGGCACGAGTGCCGACCAGAACCAACCGCGATGACCGATATTTCAGCGACAGCTTCCAGAAGATGCCTGCCGGCGGATACACGAGGATGTTCGAGCGCATGCTCGACCATCCGAACATCAAGATCATGCTGCAGACCGACTTCCGCGAAATTCGTGACGAGATACCGTTCAACCGCCTGATCTATACCGGCCCGATCGACGAGTACTTCGGCTGGCAGCTGGGGCGTCTTCCTTATCGTTCGCTCCGCTTCGAGCACGTCACCCTCGACCAAGAGCAGTTTCAGCCGGTTGCCGTCGTCAACTATCCCCAGACGGAAGATTACACCCGCATCACCGAGTACAAACATCTGACCGGCCAGCAGAACGCGCGGACCAGTCTGACCTACGAATATCCCACCGATATCGGGGACCCGTACTATCCGGTGCCGCGGGCCGAAAACGAAGAGCTCTTCAAGCGCTACGAAGCGCTTGGCGCAACCTGTCCCGACGTGTGGTTTGTCGGTCGACTGGCAACCTACCGCTACTACAACATGGATCAGGTGGTCGGGCAGGCCCTGGCAACCTTCGCCCGCATCCAGAAGAGCGTCCCGGAATGGGCGAGCGCGGGGAAGGCGTCGTTGGCCCAAGGGGCGCTGTAGCTCGCCCACCCGGACGTACCTGGGAGCATCGAGCGTGGCAAGGCGGCGCCGACAGGCGCTCGCAACATCCCTCGTGCCGCTCATGTATTAACGCGTCAGGTTCGCCGTGAACAAAGCTCGCTGGCGGGCCAATTCCTCCGCGATGGGCTTGCGGACGTGCCGACTGCCGTCCGCCTGGACGACCGAAAACAATCCCACCTCCGCATGCCGCGAATTGTCCCAGCCCGGATAGGCGGTTATCGGATATAGGCAAATACCTTCGATCGGCGCTTCGAGGTCAATTGCGGCACGCACCTCGTCGCAGACATAATGGAGCCACGCCGCCCCGCCTGATCCCTCGGAGCCGGTCTCGGCGATGAAC
>NZ_RZQA01001066.1:0-1854 GCF_004022915.1 Mesorhizobium sp. M7A.F.Ca.US.006.04.2.1 | reverse complement strand
GGACGTATCCCACGACCAGCGGCAAACAGACGACGGAACTCTTCTCGCGGCCTTGGCAGGAGAGCGGTCGTGGTCGGGAAGTCTTGCAGGATTTCAAGTCGATAGCGGAGCATGTGCGGCCTTCAACCGGCAGGTTCTTCGGTTATGTCGTCGGCTCCGGCGAACCGATCGGCGCGCTGGGGGAATTGCTGGCTGCGGTGCTCAATCAGAATGTGACGTCGTGGCGCTCGGCACCGGCTGCGACATCGATCGAACGCGCCGTCGTCGAATGGTTGGCGGAGGCTGTCGGTTGCCCCGGATTTACAGGCAGCCTGTGCGGCGGCGGCTCGACGGCGAACCTCATGGCCCTGGCGATGGCGCGGGAAGCGAAGCTGCCAGCCAACGAAACAGGCGTGCGACCGTGCGTGATCTATGCTTCCGAGCAAGTGCACATGTCCATTCCCAAGGCCGTCGCGCTGTTGGGGATCGGTAGAAAAAATCTCCGTTTGATCCCTGTCGACGACAAATTCAGGATGCGGACGGATGCCCTCCAGGCAGCTATTGCAGCCGACCGCGGCATCGGCAACATGCCCATCGCCATCGTGGCCACGGCCGGCACCATCATCTCCGGTGCGATCGATCCCCTTCCCGAAATCGCAGACATTGCCCGCAGGGAAGCGTTGTGGATGCATGTCGATGGGGCCTATGGGGGACTGGCGGCCCTGACCGTCCCGGAAAAGTTCCAGGGACTGTCTTTGGCGGATTCGCTGTCGCTCGATGCGCACAAATGGCTCTATCAGCCACTCGATTGCGGCTGCCTGCTCAATCGCCACCCAGACATTGCGCGCACGACTTTCTCGCACAGCGACGACTACGTCAGGATATTGAGCGAAGACCCAACGGAAGCATTTGCATTCTTTGAAGAGTCGATCGAACTGTCTCGGCGCTTCCGTGCGCTGAAGCTCTGGATGTCGCTGCAGTATCACGGGCGCCGTGCCTATCGCGAAGCCATCGCGCGCGATCTCTACCATGCCCAGATGCTGGCACAGGCAATCGCTTCACAGCCGGAGCTTGAGCAGCTTGCGCCGGTATCGCTAAGCGCGGTCTGTTTCCGTCACCGCTCTAAGGACAATGAAGCGATCCTGCGCCGTGTGATCGCGCGCGGCCGCGTGTATCTGTCGAATGCAACGATCAACGGTCAATTCGCGCTGCGGGCGTGTTTCGTCAATCACAGGACGACCTTGGATGACGTTCGGGCGATTGTGTCCGAAGTCATTGCCGCCGCAGACGAACTCAATCATTGAACCGCTGCGGATTTGGCCTCGTGTTTCAGGCGACCTCCGCCCGCAGCCATGCCTTCAGACCGGCGATATCCCCATCGCCGACAGCAGCGGCAACGCGCCTGCCGACCGCCGCGCCGAACTTGTAGCCGTGGCCGGAGCATGCCGAGACAACAAGGCATTTGCCCTTTCCATGCGCCATGAATTTTTCGTCTGATGTGAAAGTGTAGGCGCAGGTGACGACCTCGGTCACGCGATACTCCGCGATGCGGGCGATCGGCGGCGAAAACAGGTTGCGGATCGCCTCGCCCTCGCCCGCCACCGGCTGACGGTTCCAGTCGGCGTCGCTGGTCGGCACCCTGTGCAGCCCGGAACCGAATTTCATGCCGGCGCCGCCGGAGGGCGGGATCACATAGCCGTCGATCGCGCCGCCGACATCGAGCACGACCGGTGCCGCCTGCCAGGCCGCCTTGAGGTCGGCCGGCGGTTCGACATAGGCAAGTGCGGTTCGATAGGTCTTCAATTCTCCGTCCAGTTCCGGAAACAGTTTTAGCACCCAGGCGCCTGCGGCGACGACGATGCGGTCGGCCTGCAT
>NZ_RZQA01001065.1:0-1855 GCF_004022915.1 Mesorhizobium sp. M7A.F.Ca.US.006.04.2.1 | reverse complement strand
CTACGACACCGCGCAAATCGATCTCGCCGCCTGGATGATCGAAGGCCGCGGCGGCGCGCGCGACCTGAAATCCGCCTTCGGCTGGATGAAGCAGGCGGCGGAGGGCGGCAATGTTGCCGCCCAGAACCGCCTGGCCAAGCTCTATATGCAAGGCATCGGCACCGATCCGGACCTGGTCCTTGCCGGTGCCTGGTACATCATTGCCCGCCGCGCCGGCCTCATCGATCCGCAGATGGACGACTTCCTGCAGGGGCTGGACGACGACCAAACCAAGCAGGCGCTGCAGAAGGCCAACCGACTGCCTTGACGGCGGTTCTCACGGTCATTGCAAGTGCAACCCCGGCTCCCTTGCCTGGTCGCAACCTGCCCGCTCCCTTGCCTCTTCTGGCGATTTGTGGTCTTGGGAGCCCGAAATCGCTTTCCCAGCGAACATCCCATACCGACGGCGTGGCCGTAGGCATCATTCCGGATCATCTCATCATGGCCAAGATCAATGGCAACGAAATCCGTCCCGGCTATGTCATCGAGCATGATGGCGGCCTTTGGGTGGCGGTCAGGACCAACACCGTCAAGCCTGGCAAGGGCGGCGCCTACAATCAGGTCGAACTGAAGAACCTCATCAACGGCACCAAGCTCAACGAGCGCTTCCGCTCGGCCGAGACGGTCGAACAGATCCGGCTCGACCTGAAGGATTTTTCCTTCCTCTACGCGCAGGAAGACGCCCTGGTGTTCATGGACACCCAGAGCTACGAGCAGCTCGAATTGAACAAGGACTTCGTCGGCGATCGCGCCGCCTTCCTGCAGGACGGCATGATGGTAACGGTCCAGCTCTACGAAGAGCGACCGATCGGCATTTCGCTGCCCGACTATGTGACGCTGACCATCACCGAGGCCGACCCGGTGGTGAAGGGCCAGACGGCGGCATCGTCCTACAAGCCGGCGATCCTGGAGAACGGCATCCGCGTCCTGGTGCCGCCCTTCATCGGCGCCGGCGAACGCATCATCGTCGACACCAACGAAATCACTTACGTGCGCCGCGCCGACTGACGCATGTCGCCCAAAAGTGGCCCGGTTCCGGGTCACCGACATGCATCGAGGCAGAATTTAAAGCGCAGCACCGGGAAAAAGCACTATGGCACGCTCAGCCCTTCTCAACGTCATGGTCCAGGCCGCAATGAAGGCCGGCCGCTCGCTGTCGCGCGACTTCGGCGAAGTGCAGAACCTGCAAGTCTCGATGAAGGGCCCCGGCGACTATGTCAGCCAGGCCGACCGCAAGGCCGAGGACATCGTTTTCGCCGAACTGTCCAAGGCACGGCCCGGCTATTCCTTCCTGATGGAGGAGCGCGGCGTGGTCGAAGGCGACGACGGCCAGCATCGCTGGATCGTCGACCCGCTCGACGGCACCACCAATTTCCTGCACGGCATTCCGCTCTTTGCCGTTTCGATCGCGCTGGAGCGCCAGGGCCAGATCGTCGCCGGCGTCATCTACAATCCGGCGATGGACGAACTCTACACCTGCGAACGCGGCGGCGGCGCCTTCATGAACGACCGCCGCTTGCGCGTCGCCGGCCGCATCAAGCTGGTCGACACGGTCATCGGCTGCGGCATGCCGCATCTCGGCCGCGGCCACCACGGCAATTTCCTCGTCGAGCTGCGCAACGTCATGGCCGAGGTTTCCGGCGTCCGCCGCCTCGGCTCCGCCTCGCTCGATCTCGCCTATGTCGCTGCCGGCCGCATGGATGGCTTCTGGGAAACCGGCCTGTCTGCCTGGGATATCGCCGCCGGGCTGCTTTTGATCCGCGAGGCGGGCGGCTTCGTCTCCGACATGGATGGCGGCCAGGACATGCTCGACAAC
>NZ_RZQA01001064.1:0-1859 GCF_004022915.1 Mesorhizobium sp. M7A.F.Ca.US.006.04.2.1 | reverse complement strand
AATCTCAGCCACCAATTTGATGAAGCCCTCGAAACCCATGCCACGGCAACGCAGGTCACCGCGGCAAAGGCACTTCAGAGAAAGGGCAACCGGTACTGCGCCGCCAAGAAACAGGCACAGGGCATCCGGATGCTCGCCAATGCTTTGAAGCTGCTTGGAGTGACGCCGAACGACCCGGTTCAGTAACGCTCCGAAACTTGACCCGCATAAAAAGGAAACGAAGCCATGAAAAAGTCCATCCTCTCCGCAACCGGTCTCGCCGTCGCTCTCGCTTTCGCGATGCCGGCTCTCGGCAACGCCGCCGCCACCACGACCGCTGCTCCGGCTGCTTCGACGACCACCGCTCCGGCGACTGCTGCTCCGGCCAAGGCTGCTCCGAAGAAGGTCGTCAAGAAGACCGTCAAGAAGCACAAGAAGGCTGCTGAGAAGGCCGTCAAGAAGGACGCCCCGAAGACCTGATAAGGTCCGGCATAAAATGCCGGCCTGTTGACCAAGGCCGCTCCAGCTGGTTTCGGTTGGAGCGGCCTTCTTCCTGTCCGAGCCGCTGAAGCCCTGACATTGGCTATGAAGCGGTCGATGGGTTCAACTGATCTTTGGCGAAGTCTGGCACCGGCAGCTTCCGCCTCGACTGACACTTAACCCGTTTGCAACGCCGGCCGTGTAGGACAATCCGCATGAAGAAGCGGCTTTCGTCCATTTTGCGCTCGATGGTGATCGGCGGTCTGGTTGCCACCGGCCTCGCCAGAGTGCTTATCCTGTTCACCGCCAGCCCGGTCCCCGATCCGGCCAGCGGACGCACCGAGCCTTCGCTGTTCGCGCCGGCGATTTCCACCAACTGGGACTACATAACGCCGGCACAGACCTGGCTGCTGGTCGTGCTGACCGGCGCGACGTTGATCTGCGTCGCCGCGTGGCCGATCGCGACCTGGCTGGAACGCCGGGCGGATGCCGGCGGAAACCGTTTTCGGTCCGATATACCGCCCGCTGCGGCCGTGCGGCAGATTCCCGGCCGTCGCATGTTCGGCCGCCAAGGCCGTTGAACGGCAACCGACACCTTCCCACATGATTGTGAATGGCCGCGTCGGCGGACACCGGTTTCGCGCGTCGATCAAAATGGACGACCGTTTTCACCGGTGCCAGAATGGCGGTTACGTCGCTTACGCAAAACTGTCGGTTCCGATGCCTGAAATCACCACAAAACCGCGTACCCAGATCAAGCCGCAAGTCGAACGGCCAAAACTCTACAAGGTCATCCTCATCAACGACGATTTCACGCCGCGCGAATTCGTGGTGACGGTGCTGAAGGGCGAGTTCAAACTCAGCGAGGACCAAGCGCACCGGGTGATGATCACTGCGCATCGGCGTGGCGTCTGCGTCGTCGCCGTGTTCACCAAGGATGTCGCCGAGACCAAGGCGACGCGCGCCACCGATGCCGGCAAGGCCAAGGGCTATCCGCTGATGTTCACGACGGAGCCGGAGGAGTAGAGCAGGGGGCTTTCCCTTCTCCGACAAGGGGAGAAGGAAAAAGAGCGCCGCGCTACCGTCCCTCGCGGTACCACATCGAACCCATTGCCAGAAGCAGCAGGCCGAGGCCGAGGAAGCCGCCGAACAGCGGCACGCGCGAGACGGCTTTGAGCACGCTGTCGTCTGTCGTGCGCAGGCCGATCCAGTCGCTGCCGGATGCGGCACCAGCCGAGCGCACCGGCACGATGGAAGGCAGCGTCACGTCGCTGCCAGGGGCTGTGGAAGACGCCAGCCGGCGCACGCTGCCGCCGGTGGCTTCCGCCGGCGCCTTCAGCCGGTTTTCGGTGGAAATGACGTCGGCGAATTCCGGTGCGTTGACCGGCCCGACATGGGCA
>NZ_RZQA01001063.1:0-1859 GCF_004022915.1 Mesorhizobium sp. M7A.F.Ca.US.006.04.2.1 | reverse complement strand
GGATTGAGCGATCCGTAGGGGTTCTGGAAGACGATCTGCACCTTGCGGCGCATCTCCTTGGTCAATCCGCCCTTGGCGATGTCGACCTTGTTGCCGTCGATGAACAATTCGCCCGATGTCGCCGGATCGATCAGCGTGATGATGCGGGCAAGCGTTGACTTGCCGCAGCCGCTTTCGCCGACAATGGCCAGCGTCTTGCCCTTGTCGACCTTGAACGAGACCCCCTTGACCGCGTGCACGGTACGCGGCCCGGTGAACAGGCCGCCGCCGATGTGGTAGTCGCGGACGATGTTCTTGCCTTCGAGAACCGTGGTGCTCATCAGGTGGCTCCCGCAGCAGAAGGCGCCGGCTCGAACATCATGTCGGAAACGGTCGGAAGCCGGTCGCCGACGGCGTTCTCCGGCAAGGCCGACAACAGCGCCCGCGTGTAATTGCTCTTTGGCGATTCAAACAGCGACAGCACGTCGGCCTCTTCCATCTTGCGGCCCTTGTACTGGACGATGACGCGGTCGGCGGTCTCGGCCACCACGCCCATATTGTGGGTGATCATGATCAGGCCCATGCCGTATTTGGCCTGCAGCGAAACCAGCAGATCGAGGATCTGCTTCTGGATGGTGACGTCGAGCGCCGTGGTCGGCTCGTCGGCGATCAGCAGTTTCGGATTGCAGGCAATGGCGATGGCGATCATGACGCGCTGGCACTGGCCGCCCGACATCTGGTGCGGGAAGGAACTCAGCCGCTCTTCAGGGTCGGCGATGCCGACCAGCTTCATCAGTTCGATGGCACGCGCCCGGCGCTGGGCGCGGTCCATGCCCATGTGGAAGCGCAACACCTCCTCGATCTGGAACCCGACGGTGAAGCACGGATTGAGGCTGGCGATCGGCTCCTGGAAGATCATCGAGATGTCCTTGCCGACGATCTTGCGCCGTTCGGACGGGCTGAGCTTCAGCAGATCGACGCCGTCGAAGGCCATGCGGTCGGCCTTGACGGTTGCCGTGTTGGGCAACAGCCCCATCACCGCCAGCATCGACACCGACTTGCCGGAGCCGGACTCGCCGACGATCGCCAGCACTTCGCGCGGCTCGATCGACAGGTCGATACCTTGCACGGCCATGAACGGTCCGGCCGCGGTGTCGAAGGAAACGGTGAGGTTCTTGATCTCGAGCAGAGGCATGCTCAGGACCTCTTCAGCTTGGGGTCGAGCGCGTCGCGCAGACCGTCGCCGATCAGGTTGATGGCAAAGACGGTGATCAGGATGGCGAGGCCAGGGAAGGTCACCACCCACCAGGCGCGCAGGATGAACTCGCGCGCTTCGGCCAGCATGGTGCCCCATTCCGGCGTCGGCGGCTGCGCGCCCATGCCGAGGAAGCCAAGGGCCGCCGCCTCGAGGATGGCGTTGGAGAAGGACAGCGTCGCCTGCACGATCAACGGCGCGATGCAGTTTGGCAGGATGGTGACCAGCATCAGCCTGAGATGGCTGGCGCCGGCGACCTTGGCCGAGACGACATATTCGCGGGTCTTTTCGGCCATCACGGCGGCGCGGGTGAGCCGGGCGAAATGCGGCTGCAGCACGAAGGCGATGGCGATCATGGCGTTGACGAGGCCGGGGCCAAGCACCGCGACCAGCACCAGGGCCAAGAGCAGCGACGGGAAGGCCAGGATGATGTCCATGATGCGCATGATCAGCGTGTCGACCCAGCCGCGGCAGTAGCCGGCGAGCAGGCCGAGGATGACGCCTGAAATCAGCGCTGACGTGACAACGACGAAGCCGATGGCGAGCGAGAAGCGCGAGCCGTAGATCAGGCGCGACAGCATATCGCGGCCGACGGCGTCGGTGCCGAGCAGGAACTGCGCATTGC
>NZ_RZQA01001062.1:0-1860 GCF_004022915.1 Mesorhizobium sp. M7A.F.Ca.US.006.04.2.1 | reverse complement strand
GTGGCAACCGAAACGCTCGACCGCGCCGGCCTGTCGTGGCGGATGGCCTTTTCCAGCCCGAGCCTTGGCGGCATCTGGGCAGCCGTGGCGGCGGGGCTGGGGCTGACAATCCGCACCGACATCGGCCTGCCGGCCAGCGTCAGCGCGATGACGCCGGAGATCGCCGGGCTGCCGGCATTGCCCAAAATGGCGTTGGTGCTGCACCAGAAGGATGCTGAACTGGATCCGGTGGCAGCGCGGCTGGCCGACATATTACTGCAGGCGGCGTTGCAGGCGCTGCCACGGGACGAGCGGTTGAAGGAGGTCGCTTAGACAGCCGGAACAGGTATCCAGCGCCCGACCGCTTATTTACGCTTGTTCGACCTGCCGGCGAACGGATTGTCCGACGTGCGCAGCGCGATGCGGATCGGCACGCCGGGCATATCGAAGGCTTCGCGCAGGCTGTTGGAGAGATAGCGGACATAGGATTGCGGCATCGCATCGGGCCGCGAGCACTGGACAACGAAACCCGGCGGCCGGGTCTTGGCCTGGGTGACGTATTTGACCTTCAGCCGGCGCCCTGCCACGGCAGGCGGCGGATGGTGTGCCAGGATGCCTTCCAGCCAGCGGTTGAGCTTGCCGGTCGAGACGCGGCTGTTCCATACCTTGTGGGTCCTGATGACGGCATCCATCAGCTTGTCGAGGCCGCGCCCGGTCTCGCCGGAGACAGGTACGGCCTGCAGGCCGCGCGCCTGGGGAAGAAGCCGTTCCGTCTTCTCGCGCAGTTCGGCCAGAAGCTCCTGGGGATGGTCGATCAGGTCCCATTTGTTGAAGGCGATCACCGGCGCCCGCCCTTCCCTGATGATCAGGTCGGCGATCTGCAGATCCTGCTTCTCGAAGGGAATGGTGGCGTCGAGCACGATGATGACGATCTCGGCGAAGCGGATGGCGCGCAGGCCGTCCTGCACCGACATCACTTCGAGCTTTTCGTGAATCCTGGCCTTGCGGCGCATGCCGGCCGTATCGAACAGCTTCAGGCGGCGGCCATGCCAATCCCAATCGACCGAGATCGAATCACGGGTGATGCCGGCTTCCGGTCCGGTGAGCAGCCGTTCTTCGCCGATCAGCGCGTTGATCAGCGTCGACTTGCCGGCATTGGGACGGCCGACGACGGCGATGCGCATCGGCTTGGTGTCGTCATAGGTGTGCTCGGCATCCGGATCGGCGATATCCTCGCCGATCAGCACCTCGCCGGCAGCGATCTCTTCGTCTTCGCCATCTTCGTCTTCGCCGAAGGCGCGCGCTTCGCCGAGCGCGCCGATCACGGCGTCGCGCAAATCGGGCATGCCCTGGCCATGCTCGGCCGAAACCGGGATCGGCTCGCCAAGGCCGAGCTCCCAGGCTTCCAGCATACCGCCCTGGGCGCCCTTCGCCTCGGCCTTGTTGGCGACCAGCACGACCGGCTTGCCGGACTTGCGCACGATCTCGGCGAAGGTCCTGTCGTCAGGCAAAAGGCCGGACTTGGCGTCGATGGTGAAGAAGATCAGGTCGGCCTCGCGGATAGCGATCTCGGTCTGCGCACGCATGCGGCCGGGCAAGGTCGAGGCACCAGCGTTCTCGAAGCCGGCGGTGTCGATGACATCGAAATGCAGGTCGTAGAGCTTGGCGGCGTGGACGCGACGATCGCGGGTGACGCCCGGCGTGTCGTCGACAAGCGCCAGCTTTCTTCCCACCAGCCGATTGAAGAGAGTCGATTTGCCGACGTTAGGTCTGCCGATGATGGCGACTTTGAAGGTCACGACGCACTGCCCGACCCGCGGATCAGCTCGGACATCAATGTTGCGCGCTCGCGGGTGTTGCGCGGGGCGCCGTCATCGGCGG
>NZ_RZQA01001061.1:0-1861 GCF_004022915.1 Mesorhizobium sp. M7A.F.Ca.US.006.04.2.1 | reverse complement strand
CCAGAAGCGGCTCGACAGGGCAATCGCCGCCGTCGGCGATGTCGACGTGCATGTCCGCTGGCGGCCGTTCCAGCTCGATCCGACCATTCCGCCCGAAGGCAAGGACCGCCGCGAATACATGCTGGCAAAATTCGGCAGCGACGAGCGCATCCGCGAAATTCACGACCGCATCGAGCCGCTGGGCGAAGCGGAAGACATTTCCTTTGCCTTCGACGCCATCAAGGTGGCGCCGAATACGCTGGATGCGCACCGGCTGATCCGCTGGGCAGGGGCCGCCGGCGAAGCCATTCAGAACAGGCTTGTACGGCGGCTGTTCCAGCTGAATTTCGAGGAAGGCGCTGACATCGGCGACCATGCCGTGCTGGTCGAAGCCGCGCGCGAGGCTGGCATGGATGCGTCCGTGGTCGCCTCGCTTTTGCCGACCGAGGCCGATGTCGAGGCGGTGCGCACCGAGATCGCCACCGCGTCGCGCATGGGCATTTCTGGTGTGCCGTGCTTCCTGCTCGAGGACAAATACGCCGTCATGGGCGCGCAGGATGCCGATACGCTGGCCGATGCCATTCGCCAGGTGGCGGCTGCCAAGGCGCGAGGCGAACTGGAAAAGGCCGGCTGAGCCGACCGCCCTCTCCTCACCGCGACGGCAGCAAACGTTACTTCACCGTCGCTTTGGCCTTGCTGATGAAAATCCATGGCCGTTCGTGGCCGTGCAGGTCAGTCCCTTGGTTGACGACTGGCACGAGAACGGCCCGGCGCTCCAGCTGTTGCCGTAGCCAAGCTTGTCGACATCGCTGCAGCAGCCCTGCTCGCCTGGGTTTTTGATCAGCGTTGCTGGCCCCTTCGGACCCAGGATAATCGTAAGGTAGCTCGGCTCGACGCGCGAGCAGCTCAGTTCCGGGCCGCCATCCCTCGGCTCATAGGTGCCGGTGCCGCCTTTGGGCGTGTAGATGCAGCCGATGTTGAACTCGATCTGGCCCTCGGCGCTGGCCGGAATGCTTTGCTCGCCGGCATGCGCCAAAGGTACAAAGGCAAAGAGGGACAGGATTGCGGCCGCGCGTGCAAGCCTTGGGAGCTTCCTTGTTGGAGAACCGGACATGCATGAGTGTCGACGATGCCGGGCAAGGTTCAATTCCAAGCGGATGAATTGTCAAACGCAGTCCCTTGTCTGACCCGACAAACGGAACGCGCCGCTCGATCGATTCTCTCGTCAATTCCTGCCCCCGGCAGGGACGACCACGGCATTCCTGGCGAGTCACGAGCCGCAGATTTTCGAGCTCTCTGGGCCGTCCGCAGTGAGAAAACCGATCGCTCGACACGATTTCGAGTTCACGAAACCGTGTGAAAGCCTTCCCTAAGGGAAGCCGCACAAGCGTCACGACTCGATAGATCAAGCGATTGAAATTAAAAGCAATATCTGGCTTTTTGCCAACGGTTGTCGCTATATTTCAGCATGTAATCTGTTGCCTCACGGCAACGGCTGCCGGGGCAATCCGGTCGGCCCGGTTTTAAATTAATGGAAAATGATCAATTGGTGTTACCATCCGTAACAAAAGAAAAAAGGTTTGGGCGGGATAGTGATTCGGGTCGGTAGACCATCGCAAGAGTCAGTACCGGAAAAAACACCTCGCGATGCCGCAGGGCGATCGCTTCTGACGCCGGTGTCGTCGATGCGCAGCTTCTGGGGCCTGATGCGGGCCTACTGGGTTTCCGACCGCTGGAAGGAAGCCTGGACGCTGACGCTGGTGATCGCGCTGCTCACGGCGTTGTCCAGCAAGGCCGGTGTCTGGTTCGCCGAAGCCTCGGGCGAACTGGTCAATTCCATCGCCTTCTTCCATGACGCCGCCAACACCACGCCGCTTCGCTC
>NZ_RZQA01001060.1:0-1862 GCF_004022915.1 Mesorhizobium sp. M7A.F.Ca.US.006.04.2.1 | reverse complement strand
CCAACGCTGCGACCGCGCAATACACGTCGAAATCCTCCATGGTCGCCTACGACAATCTCGGCAACAAGAAGCTGCTCGACGTCTATTTCACCAACACCGGCGCCGGCACCTGGCAGGTGGCGGTCTTCGATCAGTCGAAGGCCACCGCTGGAACATCGTTCCCCTACACCGCCGGCGGCTTGCTGGGCTCGGCCAACCTGACCTTCGACACCACCACCGGCAAGCTCACCGGCACGCCCACCAACGTTTCATTTACTGTGCCGAACGGCGCCACCCTCAATCTCGATCTGTCGGCGCTGACCCAGCTTGGCACCGGCTTCACGGTTTCCGACGCCCAGGTCAACGGCAACGCACCGAGCACCATCGACAAGGTCCAGATCAGCAAGGACGGCACCATCTACGCTCAGTACAAGGACGGCTCGACCAAGCCGCTCTACAAGATCCCGCTCGCCGACGTACAGAGCCCGGACCAGCTCAAGGCGCTGCCTGGCAACGTCTATTCGCAAGGCACCGAGTCCGGCGCGGTTCGTGTCGGCTTTGCCAATGAAGGCAAGCTCGGCTCCATCATCTCCGGCGCGCTCGAGAATTCCAACGTCGATATCGCCGAAGAACTGACCAACATGATCGCGGCGCAGCGCAGCTACACCGCCAATTCGAAAGTCTTCCAGACCGGTTCCGATCTGATGGACGTCCTTGTCAACCTGAAGAGATAAGACGGGCGTCGCCCGCGAAAGACCCGCATGTCACTGTCTACCGCATTGAGTATCGCCCAGTCGGCGCTTATGAACACCGCGCGACAGACCAGCGTTGTCTCGCGCAATGTCGCCGACGCCTCCAACCCGGACTATTCGCGGCGCCAGGCCGTCGTCACCAGCACGGCGCCGGGTGCGCGCTCGGTCGATATCCAGCGCGCAGCCAACGAGCTTCTGTTTCGCCAGAATCTCGCCGCGCTATCGGCCTGGAGCGGCCAGAACGCTCTCTACAACGGCATGGATCAGTTGGGTGTTGCGGTCAATGGCGTCGACAATGCGTCCTCGCCCTCGACTGCGATCGCCAACCTGCAGCAGGCGCTGCAGCTCTACGCCACCTCGCCGTCGAATCAGAACCTCGGCGCCTCCGTCATCGACGCCGCCAAACAGGTCGTGCGCTCGCTCAATGAGGGCTCCAAGGCAGTCCAGGATTTCCGCACCCAGACCGACGGTCAGATTGCCACCGCCGTCGACGACCTGAACTCGCTGCTCGGCCAATTCCAGGATGCCAACACGGCCGTCATGTCCGGAACCCGTTCCGGCACCGACGTTTCCGATGCGCTCGACCAGCGCGATGCGCTTTTGAAGAAGATTTCGAACTATGTCCCGGTGTCGACCTTCACGCGAGGCGACAATGACATGGTCATCACCACCGGCGACGGCACGACCTTGTTCGAGACGATACCGCGCACGGTCACCTTCGCGGCGTCGGCAGGCTATACCGCGGGTGCCGCCGGCAATGCCGTCTACATCGACAATGTGCCGATCTCGGCGGGAGCCGGTGGCAACACCAGCGCCAGCGGCACGCTTGCCGGCCTGCTGCAATTGCGCGACGGCGTCGCCTCGACCATGCAGAGCCAGCTCGACGAGACCGCGCGTGGCCTGATCACAGCCTTTGCCGAGACCGCACCCTCGATGGCCAACGCCGCCGGCCTGTTCACCTGGTCTGGTGCGCCGGCCGTGCCGGCGGCCGGCACGCTGGTCAACGGCCTTGCCGCGTCCATCAGCGTCAATGCAGCGATGGACCCGGGCACCGGCGGCAACCCGATGCTGCTGCGCGACGGCGGTGCCAACGGTGCGGCCTACGTCGCCAACACGGGCGGTGGCGCGTCC
>NZ_RZQA01000105.1:0-10886 GCF_004022915.1 Mesorhizobium sp. M7A.F.Ca.US.006.04.2.1 | reverse complement strand
ACGCCATACCAGTGCACCGCCAGCGGCCCGATCTGGATGAGGATCGGGTTGATGTTGGGGAAGGGCAGGGAGGCCAGCGGCAGCAGGAAATATTCGTTCAACGGGGAACTCTCGGTTGCGAGCGTGTTTGGGCGCGGACCATGCGGCAGGGTTTTGGCAGGGTCAAGGCAAGGTGGGCGCACTCGACTTGATGCCGCAGCAAGGTGCAACAAGCTTGCATTCGACGCGCGGCGCCACTACGTCAATTTTGTGCAAGCGCGAGGATTTGCCATGTCGACCGGACCGAACCGCATTCTCGATGAATTCGCCAAGCTGATGACCGACGCCGCCGGCGCCGCCCAGGGCGTGCGCCGTGAGGTGGAGACCGCCTTCAAGGGGCAGGCCGAGCGCATTCTCAATACGATGGACGTGGTGCAGCGCGAAGAGTTCGAAGCCGCGCGCGAGATGGCCGCCAAAGCGCGGGAAGAGAATACCCGCCTTGCCGCCCGCATCGAGGCGCTCGAGGCGAAGCTTGCAGAACTGGCCGGCGACGCCACACCAGCGACGGCCGCCAAGCCGCGCACAAAAAAATAATCGTTAAACTTTTCCACATAGCCCGATCCTGAAAAGCGCTTTGCCGTGAATCGCTTAACGGCATTGCATGAATCTTTGTGACAGCGGCTTTCCACATGCGAATGACGCAGTGCGAAAAATTGGGCTGTTCACGCGACTCCCGATCAATAGACTGAATTTGTTGCATGATTCGGAGCAGGATCATGCGACCGGGCGGTGGGGTCCGGTCTGGGGTCTTTGCGTCGAGAAGTCGTCTTTGCGCGAAGAAAGTCCTGGCCGTCCGAGTTCTAGACAAGATTGTTCGTTGTGTGTGCCCTCCCGCGGAGCGTGTGGCGGCGCTCGTACAGAACGACAGGAAGCATTCCATGGAACTTCTCGAACTCGAATTCTCCCGCGAAATCCATCCGGTGGATGTTATCGAGCAGGTGGCCCACAACAACGACTGGTCCTTCGAGCGGGCCGGCGACGACGAGATTTCGATCTCGGTTGCCGGAAGCTGGACCGACTATCACGTCTCCTTTTCGTGGATGGAGGATTTCGAGGCGCTGCACCTGGCCTGCGCCTTCGATATCAAGGTGCCGGAGACCCGCACGCTGGAAGTGATGCGGCTCTTGTCGCTGATCAACGAGCAGATGCTGTTTGGCCATTTCGACCTCTGGGAGCAGGAGGGCGCGATCATGTTCCGCCAGTCGCTGCTGCTGGCCGGCGGGGTCGAGCCGTCGAGCCAGCAGGTCGAAGTGTTGCTGTCGTCGGCGCTGGAAGCCTGCGAATGCTATTTCCAGGCATTCCAGTTCGTCGTCTGGTCGGGAACCTCGGCCAAGGATGCCCTGGCCGGTGTGCTGTTCGAGACCTACGGCAACGCCTGAGTCCCCGTTAAGGCAGACAAGACCAAGATGAGTTCGAACACCGAGCGCAAGCCCGAGATCAGTTTTGCCGATTTCGATCGTGTCGACATCCGCGCCGGCACGATCGTCGAGGCCGAGCCGTTTCCCGAGGCGCGCAAGCCCGCGTTCAAGCTGAAGATCGATTTCGGCGCCGGCATCGGTATCAAGAAATCGTCGGCGCAGATCACCAAATACTATACACCGGAGACGCTGATCGGCCGGCAGGTGTTCGCGGTGGTCAATTTCCCGCCGCGCCAGATCGGTCCATTCATGTCGGAAGTGCTCACTCTCGGCTTTCCCGACGAAGAGGGCGCCGTGGTGCTCGGCGCGATCGAGCGTAAGGTGCCGGATGGCGGGCGGTTGTTTTAGGGTCTCGACTGGGGATCGGAATCCCCCGCGAACCGGGATGGATTGATAATCCTTTCGGCAGATGCTTCAGCATGAATTTCATGCCATGTCGTGACAGGAGTGTCGCGCGCGGACATCATCCGCTTTTCCTGTCCGCGTCGACCAATTTCCTTATTCTGTAAAATTTGAACTGTTTGCCTTCGGCGATTAATTCAAGGTTGCCGTGTCGTGGCGGGCTGCGCTCCGGCGCGATTACCAGCAGATAGTCAAAGTCACGGGTCCAATGCGCTGCATACGCCGCCTCGACCGGTGGGGAAGCACCGGCGGCGTAGGCCTCCAGCTCAGACATCGGGATAGGCCCGCCTTGCGGTACGGTCAGGTTTGCCACTTCCGGCCGGGGCCTCACCGGCTGTTTTCCCGGATAGGTGAACAGCGTTGGCATCAGTGCATTGCGTGTGACTACGGCCAACGCGGCAGCATTGTACATTGGATAAAGGAGCAGATTCGTTGGCGGGTCGTCTGGGAGGCCATTCTGGCCGGTAAGGATTCGCGAACCCATTGGAATGGCGTCGAACGCGGTCATAAGGGCACGATATTCGCCGCGGCACGACAATTGGGCCCAGATCGCGATGCCACTGTTTGCAAGCCCGGCGCCAAACGCCAGCGCGACGAGAAGTGTTCCACGCGAGCCTTGCGGACGCTTGATCGTGACGAAGGCTGGCAGGATCAGAACAAGCGCCAGAAGGACGCGCCCGTCGACAAAGGCCGTGTCCGCAACGCGAAACGGCATGACAATGAACAGGCACAAGAGCCCAAAGCCTATCCAGCAGCCGACGCGAGAGACCGCCACCATCCTGTGCTTCACCGCAAGGTAACTGAGAATGACCAGCACCACGGTCACGGCTGAGGAAGTGTATCTGCTGAAGCCGTTGACTTGAACCAGCGCCAACAATTTCGCCGACAGGGCCCATTCGGTTCCTTCGCCACCCACTTTGCCGCCGTAGGCGAGCGCCAGGGCGCCAACTGCGACGACCGGAGCAGCCATTCCGGCAACCAGCAAGATCGTGCGTTTCCAATTCTCAATATGGTCTGGCCAGCGGGAGAGTTCGTACAGCCCCACCACAATGCCATACAGGCCGAGGGCAAATAGGTGAGAGATATACAGAACCACGACGAAGACGGCGTGGATCGCAAGGCGCAGCGGCAAAGGTCTTTCCGCAAGCCAAATCCAAACCGCGATGGACCAAAGAACGATCCCGAGTCCAAATTCAAAATTCACGAATCCGAAAGCGAAAGGCATGGCGTAGAGGAAGAGCGAAGCGACGAAGCCGCTGAGGATCACACGCCCCTGTGCGGCCGCTCCGACGGCCATTGCCCCGCTGACGACCAGCATTTGCGAGACTAGATAGAAAAGCTTTGATGCCAGCTCGATCCCGATCAAGCGCCCAGCGAACGGGACGACGAGATCCATGGCTAGATTAGGGTAGGGTGCCCACGCGGCTTCATAGTAGGGATGGGCTTCGGGCGTACCGGCGCGCATCAGGATCGACATTCTTGCGAGATGATTTGGATAGTCTGCCATAGCGGGTATGTCGACGAGCAGTACGGGCAAGAAAGCCACCACCAGCAGAACTATCAGCAAGGTACCTTCGGGCCTGATGAAATGGCTCGTGTAACTGTTGATTTTTTTGCTGACTGTTGCTTCGAGCATGCCGCAATGTAGGTAGAAATGGTAAATTTTGAGTCGCCGACAATTGCCAAGGATTCTCCATGTCTTTGGGAGGGCGAGATGACGGCGCGGCTCAAGTATGGATGACTACGCAGCCCTGAACTGCGTTGTCACTCTGACTTGGTCATGGCTTCGAAGTCGCACAATACGTCATGCCGAACATCCCTTTGAAACAAGGTGCCGTGGCAGACTAACGGTTGATTGTGCGTCGCCGCGCTTTGTCATTCGTGGCGGTGTGTCAGCTTCGCCCTTGGATAACGAAAAGCACGATCAGGCCGCCAGCTTTCGCGGTGTGCCCAGTGCTTCCTCGACCGTATCGAGGAACATTTCCGCACAGGCCTTCCAGCTGTAGCGCATGGCGCGTTCGCGGGCTTCGGCACGGTCGACGTTGAGCGCGGCGAGTGAGGCCTCGCGCAAATCGTTGGAGACCGCGCCGCCAAAACCATCGCCGACAATGTCGATCGGCCCGGTCACCGGATAGGCGGCAACCGGCGTGCCGCTGGCCAGTGCCTCGATGATGACGTTGCCGAACGTGTCGGTGCGGCTCGGGAAGACGAAGACGTCGGCCGAGGCATAGATCTCGGCCAGTTCGTCGTTGGGGCGATGGCCGAGGAAATGCGCTTGCGGATATTTCGCCTTCAGCCTGGCAAGCTCGGGGCCTTCGCCGACGATCACCTTGCTGCCGGGCAGGTCGAGGTCGAGGAAAGCACCCAGGTTCTTTTCGATGGCGACGCGGCCGACGCAGAGGAAGATCGGGCCGGGGAAGCCGAGGTCCTTCTTCCTGTCCGGGCGGAAATGGTCGGTGTCGACGCCGCGCGTCCATGGCCGCAGCTTGGTGAAGCCGCGCGCGGAAAGGTCGTCGGCGAGCGACTGGGTGGCGACCAGCGTGCCCTGGCCGGAATTATGGAAATCGCGCAGCCAGCGATAGGCCCAGCTTTCCGGCACCGGCAGGCGGGCGCTGAGATATTCGGGAAAGCGCGTGTGATAGCTGGTGGTGAATGGACGGCCGGCATTGCGGCAATAGCGCCGCGCCATGATGCCCAGCGGTCCTTC
Organism: Mesorhizobium sp. M7A.F.Ca.US.006.04.2.1; assembly: GCF_004022915.1. Taxonomy (NCBI): domain Bacteria; kingdom Pseudomonadati; phylum Pseudomonadota; class Alphaproteobacteria; order Hyphomicrobiales; family Phyllobacteriaceae; genus Mesorhizobium; species Mesorhizobium sp. M7A.F.Ca.US.006.04.2.1. Next base: position 6,320 of record NZ_RZQA01000105.1, on the reverse strand, counting down.
GGTGACGATGTGGATGTGGTCGGCCTTGCCGGCGTCGATCAGGCGCGCGACATGGCCGGGCGTGGTCAGCGCCAGCCTGATGTCGGGATAGGTCGGCAAGGGCAGGGTGCGAAAGATATTGGGCGTCAGGAAATCCACCGCGACGTCGAAGGACTTCAGCGTCTCGGTGAGCCGCTCCAGCGTGTGGACGACGCCGTTGACCTGCGGGCGCCAGGCATCGGTGACCATCAGTATGCGCATGGCGGCCCTTTGCTTGAAAGGTCGACGGTTGCCTTGAGACGATGCCGGAACGGCGACCAGCCTGCTGCTCTCGCTTCGCTCCAGCGCACCCGGACAGGTACGGGGTCGAAGTGAGGCGGCAAGGCCGAATCAATTGAGGTCGCGCGCTTCATGCGCGCTCTTGATCATGGTTTCATGACGGGCGGATGAAGCCGTTTCCACTTTTCGGAATCGTGCCCGGTTATGCCGGAACCTTGATGATGGCGCGCAGTCCGCCGAGCGGGCTGTCTTCAAGAGTGATGTCTCCGCCATGGGAGCGGGCGATGTCGCGGGCGATCGACAGGCCGAGCCCGGTGCCGCTGGCATCGAGGTTGCGGGCCTCGTCGAGCCGCACGAAAGGCTTGAACACGTCTTCGCGTCGATCGGCGGGAATGCCCGGACCATCGTCATCGATGGTGACCAGCAGCGAGCCGCGGCCATGGGTGGCGTTGACCTCCACCGTCTTGGCATAGCGGAAGGCGTTGCCGATGACGTTGGACATCAGCCGGGCAAAGGCATTGGGCCGCACATGCACATCGTGATCGCCGGCAAGCGTCGTCGACAGCTTACGCTTGCGCAGCCTGGCTTCCTCGTCGAGCTTTTCGAAATAGGCCTCGAGATCGAACCGTCCGGCGTCTTCCGAAGCTTCGCCGCGGGCAAAGGACAGATAGCCTTCGAGCATCGACTGCATGTCGTCGATGTCCTGGTCGAGCGCTGCCTTGGTCTCGGCCTTGCCGCCGGAAAGCGCCAGCTGCAGCTTGAAGCGAGTGAGGATGGTTCTGAGGTCATGGCTGACGCCGGTCAGCATGGCGGTGCGCTGTTCGATCTGGCGTTCGATGCGCTCGCGCATCTGCATGAAGGCAAAGCCGGCGCGGCGAACCTCCTCGGCGCCGCGCGGCCGGAAATCGCGCGGCATCGGCCGGCCCTTGCCAAAGCTTTCGGCGGCTTCGGCAAGCATCAGGATCGGCCGGATCTGGTTGCGCAGGAAGGGAATGGCGATCATCAGCAGCACCAGCGAGGTGCCGACCATCCAGATCAGGAAGATATGGGTGTTCGAGGCATAGGCCTGGCTGCGGCGCACGAAGACGCGCAGCACCTTGCCCTCGAGCTGCACGCGCACCTCGACGATGTTGGAGTTGCCGACCGTGTCGATCCAGAACGGGCGGTTGATCTGGCGGGTGATCTCGGATGAGAGAACATCATCCAAAATCGAGAAAAACGGCTTTGGACCGGGCGCGGGGAGTGGGTCGGGCGGCAAGAGGTCGACCTTCAGCTGCATGCGGTCCTGGGCGATGCGGATGATGTTGGTGTAGTCGGCATCGCGCGGATAGGTCTCGATCAGGTCGATGATGGCGGCGATGTCGCGCACGGTGGCCTGCGACAGGCGCTGCGTCACGGTTGCCCAGTGACGTTCCATGAAGACGAAGGCGACGACCGATTGCAGCAGGATCATCGGCGCGATGACGATGATCAGCGAGCGGGCATAGAGCCGCTTGGGCATATAGAGCGAGACGAGGCGCCAGAAGCGGTTCCAGGCGCGCGGCACCGCCTTCAGCGTCCGCGCGGCGCGTGCGCTCAAGCCGCCATTGCCCGGCTGTTCCAGTTCCGTGGTTGCCATTCGCTCTTTTTGCTTGCCCGCAGCCGTTCAGCCGGCCGCAGGCGGCATTCTATTCCACGCTGAGCCGATACCCAATACCGCGTACGGTCTGGAGCCAGACCGGATTGGACGGATCGCGCTCGATCTTGCGGCGCAGCCGGTTGATCTGGACGTCGATGGTGCGCTCGCCGACTTCCGAATCGTCGCCGACAAGCTCGTGGCGGGGTATCGTCTCGCCCGCTCGCGCGGCGAAGATCGCCAGGATCTCCTGCTCGCGATCGGTCAGCTTCAACGCCTCGCCGCCACGCTTCAATTCGCGCCGGGCGATCTGGAACGTGTAGGGGCCGAAGACCAACTGCTCGACCTTGGGCGTGGTCGCCGGGCCACCGCGGCGCAGGATGTTGTTGATGCGCAGGATCAGCTCGCGCGGATCGAACGGCTTTGGCAGATAGTCGTCGGCGCCAGCCTCCAGCCCTGAGATGCGGCTGTCGGTCTCCGACAGCGCTGTGAGCATCAGGATCGGTACGTTCTTTTCGGCCCGCAGCGACTTGGTCAGGTCGACCCCCGTCTCGCCGGGCATCATGACGTCCAGCACCAGAAGGTCGAAGTCGAGGCCGGCAAGCTTGCGCCTGGCTTCGCCGGCATTGCCGGCAACGGTGACGCGAAAGCCATTTTCGGTCAGATATTGCTTGAGAAGATTGCGGATGCGGGTGTCGTCGTCGACGACAAGCAGATGCGGCGCGTCGTCGTCCGGCGCGGCCGCGTGATCGACCCGTTCAGTGCTCTCCATGGCTTTTCCCTGACATTTTTGCGGACCCAACGTCGATCTGCGCCCTCAGTTCCGGATTGACCATCGCTTCGAGGAACCGTTCCACCAAGGTCCGTTCGGTTACTCCGGAATCCCCCAATGCAGCATGGATGCGGCGCGACTGTGGCCGCGCCAGCGCCAGCGCCAGCGCACGGCCCTTGGCTGTCGGATAAAGTTCGCGCTGGCGGCGGTCGCGCGGACCTTGCAACTGCACGATATGGTCGGTGTCGATCAGTTGCTTGAGCACACGGGCCAGGCTCTGCTTGGTGATCTTCAGCACGTCGAGCAGTTCGGCGACCGTCAGGCCCGGCCTGCGGTTGACGAAATGCAGCACCCGGTGGTGGGCCCGGCCGAAGCCGTAATCGGCCAGGATCTGGTCCGGATCGGAGGTGAAGTCGCGATAGGCAAAGAAGAGCAGCTCGATGATGGCGAAGTCGATGCCGTCCTCGACCGACATTGCGGTCCTGATCGGTTTTCCGGCGGCTGGGCTTCGATCCGTCATTATTTCTCCGTGGGAAAGAGAGATTATGTCAGTACTATTGACGTAATTTCCCTGCAATGGTAATTTTTGACAAGCTTTTGGGCGGATTGCGAACGAAAAGGCAAGGGAAGGCGGTTTTTCCGGAATTTCCTAAGTTTGCCAGAGCGCAATTATCCGCCTACGCTCCACCATAAAAGCCGCTTTGGGCGGCCGACACGAAACACACAACGATACAACTATCCGGGCTGCCGCCCGTGGGAGGTTACCATGGCATCCGTTCCCTTCGATCAACTCGATGGCTTCATCTGGATGAACGGCGAATTCGTCCAATGGGGTGACGCCAAGATCCATGTGCTGACGCACGGGCTGCATTACGCCAGCGCTGTTTTCGAGGGAGAGCGCGCCTATGGCGGCGAGATCTTCAAGCTCAACGAACACACCGAGCGCCTGCATGAATCGGCACGCCTGCTCGGTTTCAAGATCCCCTATTCGGTGGCCGAGCTCAACGACGCCTCTTCCACGCTTCTCAAGAAGCAGGGTTTCCAGGACGCCTATGTCCGGCCGATCGCCTGGCGCGGCAGTGAGCAGATGGGCGTCTCGGCGCAGAACAACCGCATCAACTGCGCCATCGCCATCTGGCAATGGCCAAGCTATTTCGATCCTGCGCAGAAGCTGAAAGGCATCCGTCTCGATGTGGCGGAATGGCGCCGGCCCGACCCGCGCACCGCGCCTTCCAAGTCGAAGGCCGCCGGGCTCTACATGATCTGCACCATGTCCAAGCACGCCGCCGAGGCCAAGGGCTATGCCGACGCCATGATGCTCGACTGGCGTGGCCAGGTCGCCGAAGCGACCGGAGCCAACATCTTCTTCGTCAAGGACGGCAAGATCCACACACCCAAGCCCGACTGCTTCCTCGACGGCATCACCCGCCGCACGGTCATCGGGCTGGCCAAGGATCGCGGCCTGGAGGTAATTGAACGCGCCATCCTGCCGGAAGAGCTGGAAAGCTTCGAGCAGTGCTTCCTGACCGGGACGGCAGCGGAAGTGACGCCGGTTTCGGAGATCGGGCCTTACCGATTCGAGGTCGGCGAAATAGCCAAGAATCTTATGAATGACTATTCTGCGGCCGTTCAGCCCAAGCACGCGATCGCCGCAGAATAACGAAAGCCACAGCTTTTTTAGGAAGTAGGGGCGGTTTTCGGGCCGCCCCTTTTATTTCAGCGTTTCTGCATTTGACTTTCGTCCAATTCGGCGTCTCATGATGGTGTCGGCCCGGGAGGCTGATAGCTATGGAGGGACTAATCATATGGACATGAACACGCTTCTTCCGATCATCATACAGGTGATTACTGGCATCATCGGTGGTCAGGCGGTCGGTGCGGCGCTCAAGACGGCGGCGATGGGTCAGCTTCCCAAAATCCTGGGCGGAGCCATTGGCGGCGTCGGTGGTGCGGCGATCCTCGGCAGCCTGCTGGGTGGCGGTGCGGTCGATCCGGCGGCTGCGGCAGCAGCAACGAGCGGTCTCGGCAGCGCGCTGAACCTGCAGAACATCGTCGGCGGCGCCGGCGGCGGCGCGATCCTGACCGCCATTCTCGGCGCGGTCATGGGCGCCATGAAGAAGTAAGCAGGCCGTTTCGGTCTTTTCAAATGGGCGGCTTCGGCCGCCCATTTCCGTTTTGGGGCTACTGACTGTTCGTCTTTCGAGGGTGGACGCCCTTTGTCGGCACCTCTACATCACCCGTGAACATCGAAAGGACGATCATGGGTCAGCTCAATGCCGGCATCGTGCCGGTCACACCGTTCCAGCAGAATTGCACCATCCTGTTCGACATGGATGACAAGCATGGCGTCGTCGTCGATCCGGGCGGCGATATCGACAAGGTACTGGCGGTGCTGAAGGACAATGCGATCTCAGCCGGAGCTATCTGGATAACGCATGGCCACATCGACCATGCCGGCGGTGCAATGGAGTTGAAGGAGGCGCTCGGCGTCGAGATCATCGGTCCGCATGAGGCCGACAAGTCGCTGCTCGACAATCTGGAAAACCAGGGCAAGCGCTACGGCATCGCCGGAGCGCGCAACTGCGTGCCCGACCGGTTCCTGGCCGAAGGCGAGACCGTGTCGTTCGGCGGCCATGTGTTCGAGGTGCTGCACTGCCCCGGCCATGCGCCCGGTCACGTCGTCTACTACAACCGCGCAGCCAAGTTCGCCCATGTCGGCGACGTGCTGTTCCGCGGCTCGGTCGGCCGCACCGACCTGCCGGGCGGCGACCACGCGGCGCTGATCGCTTCGATCAAGGACAAGCTCCTGCCGCTCGGCGACGACATCGGCTTCATCTGTGGCCACGGTCCCGGCGGACGTTTTGGCGAGGAGAGGCGGACCAATCCTTTTTTGACTTGAACCAGGCTCGGAACCGTAGCTGTTTTTCATCAGCCTCAAGCAGACCGTTGACATTGTAGAGACCACAACAAAAAAGCGCTGGCCTTGCGGTCAGCGCTTTTCTGTTTTGGGGCAGGGAAGCCCTTGGTTAGTTGGCAGTGCAGAAATGCTGTTCGCCGTCATTGCCGGTGAACGTGCCGGTACGGGAATTGAAGCTGCGGTAGCGGTCCGAGCAATATTCGTACCAGTCACGCGTCCACGGTTCGGCATAACGATTGGCGTAGACCACCCGCGGCTCCGCATAATAGCGGCGGACCGGGGCCGGGCGCACCACGACGTCACGATCGTAGTAACCGTCATCGTAGTAGCGGTCAGCGTCGGGCGGCGGGCGGTCATTGGCCAATGCGCCACCGATCAGCGCCCCGGCCGCGAGGCCGAGCACGCCCGCGGCAATGGCATCGCCATTGCTATGATGGCCATGATGACGGCGCCAGTCGCGCGCATTGGCGGCGGGCAAGGCCGTGAGCGTGGTGGCGGCCACGGCAGCGGCCAGGACGGCGGTTTTGAAAATTCGGTTCATGTCGGTCTCCTTCGTTCCGGCCCGTGCAGTTTCGGGGATGCGGTCCGGCTTTACCGAAGACTAATATGCGACCGTGGCTGAACGGGGGCTGAACGGATTTTAACGTGTTTATTCAAAACGGTCGTCAAAAATCACAGGCTCTCAAGGGAGCGATCTGCCCGGGAGCGCCGGTTCGAAGCCGGCTCAGCCGACCGACAGGTTGACGGCCTTGGGACCC
>NZ_RZQA01001059.1:0-1870 GCF_004022915.1 Mesorhizobium sp. M7A.F.Ca.US.006.04.2.1 | reverse complement strand
ATTTCCGCGCGCATCTCCTCGCGCAGCTTGGCGTCGAGCGCGCCGATCGGCTCATCCATCAGCATGGCCTTCGGTCGCCGCACCAGAGCGCGGCCAATGGCGACGCGCTGCATGTCGCCACCCGAGAGCGCCGACGGCTTCTTGTCCAGCAGATCGGTGATCTGCAGCGTCTTGGCGACCGAACGCACCTCGCTGTCGATCTCCGTCTTGCTCTTGCGCGTGGCGCGCAAGGGGAAGGCGATGTTCTCGTAGACGCTCATATGCGGATAGAGCGAGAACGACTGGAACACCATGGCGATGTCGCGGTCGGCGGCCTTCAAATGCTGCACCGGCTTGCCGTCGATGAAGATGTCGCCCTCGTCGATGGTTTCCAGCCCGGCGATGGCGCGCAGCGTCGTCGTCTTGCCGCAGCCCGATTGGCCGAGCAGCACGATGAACTCGTTGTCGGCGATCTTGAGATTCAGGTCCTTGATGACCTGGACGGCGCCGAAGAATTTCTGGACGCCGCGAAGCTCGATCTGGGTCAATGCTGTGCTCCCGGATTGCGCACCTGGCCGGTGCCGGCCTTCTCCTCGGGCGCGATCTTGGAGGTTACGTTGAAGCCGACGAGCCCGATCAGGATGATGGTCAGGCCATAGCTGTGCAGCAGCATGTTCCAGGGCTGGCAGAGCGCGACGATGCCGAGCACCATCAATATCTGCGACCCAGGCTCAAGGTATTTCTGGTTGATGGCGCGAAAACTCATTTGCGGATCGCTCCGAAGGACATGCCGCGCAGCAGATGATTGCGAAGCAGGAAGGTGAAGATGGCGACCGGCAGCAGGAACAGGAAGGTTCCGGAGGCGATCACCGTCCAGTCCGGCAGGCCCGAACCGACCTGGCTCGGGATGAAGGGAGGCGCGGTCTGGGCGCGGCGGTTGGTCATGATCAGCGCAAAGGCGTATTCGTTCCATGCGGTGATGAAACAGAACACGGCGGTGGCGGCGATGCCCGTGGCGGCCTCCGGCAGCACGATCTTGAAGAACGCCTCCATGCGCGTGTAGCCGTCGACAAGCGCGGCCTCCTCATATTCCTTCGGAATCTCGTCCATGAAACCCTTCATCAGCCACACGGAGAAGGACAGGTTGAAGGCGGTGTAGAGAATGATCAGGCCCAGATGCGTGTCGTTGAGCCCGACTGCCCGGTACATCAGGAACATCGGGATGGCGACCACCACCGCCGGCAACATGCGCGTCGACAGGATGAAGAAGAGCAGATCCGCCTCCCCTTTCACCTTGAAGCGCGAGAAGCCATAGGCGGTGAATGTCCCCATGCCGACCGCCAACACCGTCGAGGTGATGGCGATGATGAGCGAGTTCAGGAAGCGGCTCGGATATCCCGACCATTGCACCTGGCCCTTGCCGTCGCGCACGATCTTCTCGCCGCCGTCGAACACGACCCGCTCCCACCACGGGGCGGCGGCATATTCTTCGGCCGACGGCGGGCTGCGCAACTGTGAGCGCTTTGTGAAAAGTTTGACGAAAGGCGAGATGGTCGGCTCGAACATCACCGTCGGCGGGATCGTCGTGGCCAGGTTGCGTGGCTTGAACGAGGTCGCCACGATCCAGTAGATCGGCGCCAGGAAGATGATCGTCACCAAGAGGACGGCGACAATAGCGACCTTGTTGAGCGCCCGTTCACCCGAAGTCTGGACGGCCGCCATCTCAGCGCTCCTTAACTTTGTTGAGGTATTTCACATAGATGTTGGTGATCGCCAGCACCATGATCAGCACGATATAGGCAAGCGCGCAGGAGCGCCCCGTCTGCCATTCCTGGAAAGCCATCTTGTAGAGACGGATGGAAATCACCTCCGTGCTCGGCTGCGTCGACAG
>NZ_RZQA01001058.1:0-1874 GCF_004022915.1 Mesorhizobium sp. M7A.F.Ca.US.006.04.2.1 | reverse complement strand
GCGGCCCCTTGCGCAAGGTGACATCGATGATCGTCCAGGCCTGCATCAACGGCGCGCGTCCGCGCGATTTCCACCCGAAGCTGCCGCTGACCGCCGAGGCAATGGCCAGCGATGCGGCAGCCTGCGTCGCCGCTGGAGCGGCCGAACTGCATATCCATCCGCGCGGCACCGACGGACGCGAAAGCCTGGCAGCCGTCGACGCCACGGTGCTGGCGGTGCGCCGGACCTGCCCGGGAACACTGGTTGGCGTGTCGACCGGCGCCTGGATCGAGAACGACGTCGAGCGGACCCGCGCGGCGATCGCCGGCTGGCGAGACCTGCCTGACTATGCTTCGGTCAACCTGTCCGAACCGGATGCGCCCGCCGTGATGGAGTTGCTGCGCCAGCGTGGTGTAGGCATCGAGACGGGGCTTGCCGTCGTCGCCGATGCCGAGCGCTTCGTAGCGCTTCCCGGCCACAACCAGGTGCTGCGCAATCTGATCGAGATCGACATCCCCGATCTGTCCGCTGCACTCGATGAAGCGCATGGCATCGCCGCCGTACTCGAGCGCGCCGGGGTACGGCAGCCGATCCTGCTGCATGGCGTCGACACGACTGTCTGGCCCCTCGTCGAGCTTGCGCATCGCCAGCGCTGGTCGACACGGGTCGGTCTGGAAGACGGCAAGACGCTCGCCGATGGCAGGACGGCCAAGGACAATGCGGAAATCGTCGCTGACGCCGTGGCGATCTTTCGCGGTGCGCCCGTCGTTGCCTCATAGGCAAGCGGCTTGACGTCTCCGTGCGTGCGAAGGTCTCACGACAAAGGTCGTCGCTCTCCAGCATCCAGCAACCATTGCCGCACGGCTTGCGTCGGCTCGGGATGGCGCTGTTTTCTCGGCATCACGACATAAAAATCCTGCGTGCCGCGCATTTCGCCGCTGACGGGCTGAACCAGACGGCCGGCGGCGAGGTCGGCGGCGACGAGAAAGCGGCTGGCCAGCGCAATGCCCTGGCCGGCCACCGCCGCGTCGATGGCGAGGCCGGTCTGGTTGAAGCGCATGCGTTTGAGTTCGGTCGTCATCTTCAGGCCGACCGCCTTTTCCGTGAATTCCGGCCACAGATTGTGGGCATCGTGCAGCAGTACGTGGTGCTGGATTTCGGAGGCCGCGATCTCGATCGCGCCGGCCGGCAGCAGGGCCGGGCTGCACACGGCGACGATCTGCTGGGGAAACAGCAGGTCGACGACCAGCCCGGCGCCGAAGGGTGGGCGGCCCTGCCTGACCGCGATGTCGACGCCATCGGCCTGGAAGCTCGACAGGCTTTCGCTGGCCAGTACGCGCAGGTCGACCAGCGGGTGGTGCGCGACGAAGTCGTGCAGTCTCGGGATAAGCCATTTGGTGGCGAAACTCGGCGTCACGCTGATCGTCAGCCGCGCCGGCTCGGGACGAAGCAGCAGCGTCGCCTCCGAGATCAGGTCGAAGGCGCGGCGGATGTTGGGGACATAGGCGCGGCCCTCATCGGTCAGCGCCAGGCCGCGCGGCAGCCGCTCGAACAGCTTCGTGCCGAGATCGGCCTCCAGCCCGCGAATGTGCTGGGCGACCGCCCCTTGCGTGACGTTGAGCTCTTCGGCCGCGATGCGGAAGTTGAGATGACGCGCCGAGGCTTCGAAGGCGCGCAGCGCATTCAACGGCGGCAAGCTGAGGAAGGTTTCGGGCATGCAGTAGTTTTTCTACAGGTTGATTTCAGGCATTCTGGTTCGAACCGACGGGGAAAACCAGCTATATCGACGCTCAACTCCCGAAAACACCGCTTGCGGTGCCCGCAAACCCTGAGAGGAAAATCCGATGAGTGTAGAAAAAGTAGCTGTGGTGGTGGCCGGCGGCAGCGGCATGGGG
>NZ_RZQA01001057.1:0-1880 GCF_004022915.1 Mesorhizobium sp. M7A.F.Ca.US.006.04.2.1 | reverse complement strand
ATGTCGTCGTCGACGGCCCCGTGCAATCCGCTGCCGATGCGCCGCGCTCGCGCGTCCTGCCCGTCGTTCCCGACATCATGCCGGACGCCTCGCTTCCCGATGCACCGGCCATCGACATGTCGGTTCCGGCCGCGGCCGGCGCGACCACGGAAGTGGCGCCCGACCGCGATGAAAGACGCATAAGAGGGCGTCGCCTGCCGCTGACCGCCATCTTCCTGACCGTGACACTGCTGGCAGCGGTTGGCATCGGCCTGTTCTTCGCCGTGCAGACCGGCGTGTTCAAGACGTCGGCCCAACTCGACACCGCACCACCTGAAGCGCCGCCGACCGTCGAGGACGACGATTTCACACCGGCCGACGGCGGTCCGGCAAAACCCGGCGCCGCCGACCAGTCGCGCGACTGGATCAATGTGTTTTCGCCGGCCGATGCATCGCATGTCAGTGCGCCATCGGACGCCAGGGCCGAGGTGATGAAGGACGATACCGGTTCGTTCCTGCGCATCCGTTCCGGCGCGTCCGGTTCGGCGATCAGCTTCGACGTCGGACAAGGCGTGCTGGAGAAACTGGCCGGCAAACATGCCGTGTTCGACATCATTGCCCGCTCCGAAGAAGGCAAGGAGACGCAGATTTCGGTCGACTGCAATTTCGGCGAACTCGGCGACTGCGGCCGCAAGCGCTATGCGGTCGGCCAGCAGCAGAACGAATATCTGTTCGACGTGCAGTTTCCCGACAAGCATCCGGGCTCGGCCGGCACCATTGCCATCAATTCCGACTTCGACAAGCAGGGCAAGGCCGCCGACATCTACGAAATCCGCGTTTCGATCGAGCCATAGCGAACCCCGCACCGCGCTAATTATCGGTCGAGCAGCGCCTGCAGCGTTTCGATGCGGTCGGCCTCGTTGGCCGGCTTGTCCCAGCGCAATCGCGAAATGCGGGGAAAGCGCATGGCGACGCCGGATTTGTGCCGGGTCGAGCGGTTCAGTCCTTCGAAGGCGACTTCCAGCACCAGGCCGTTGTCGCGGTCGGCCCGCACCGAGCGCACCGGCCCGAAACGCTCGATCGTGTTGTCGCGGACATATTTGTCGATCTGCTTCAACTCCTCGTCGGTGAAGCCGAAATAGGCCTTGCCGACCGGTACCAGTTCTTCTTCGCCTTCGGCACCTGTCCAGACACCGAACGTATAGTCGGAATAGAAGCTCGACCGTTTGCCGTGGCCGCGCTGCGCATACATCAGCACCGCGTCCACTGTGTGCGGATCGCGTTTCCACTTGAACCACGGACCTTTCGGCCGGCCGGCGACATAGGCTGAGTCCCAGCGCTTCAGCATGACGCCTTCGATGATCGGATGCGGCGGCGCCCGGCGCAGTTCCTCCAGCGTTTGCCAGTCCGTGAAGTCGACGAATGGCGACAGATCGAAACGGCTCGGGTCGAGTGTCGCGACAAAGCTTTCCAGCCGGCCGCGCCGTTCGCGAAACGGCAGCGCGCGCAAATCCTCGCCGCCGACCTGGAGCAGATCGTAGCAGCGCATGAAGGCCGGGTATTGCTGCTGCATCTTCGGTGCCACCGTCTTGCGATTCAGCCGTTGCTGCAGATCGGAGAAGGTTCCCGTCGCCTCCCGGGGATCGCCGACAAGCAGTTCGCCGTCCAGCGTTGCGGAAAAATGCATGGCCTCGGCGAGGTCCGGAAAGGCGCCCGAAACGTCATCGCCGGTGCGCGAATAGAGCCGGCGGATGCCGCCCTCCGCCACCGCCTGGACACGGATGCCGTCCCATTTCCATTCGGCGGCATAATCGGCCGGATCGAGCTTTTCGAGATCGCCGTCGCCGACCGGGTTCGACAGCATCACCGGGCGAAACAATGCCAACGCCGTGTTCCTGGGC
>NZ_RZQA01001056.1:0-1886 GCF_004022915.1 Mesorhizobium sp. M7A.F.Ca.US.006.04.2.1 | reverse complement strand
AGCCGTGATCGAGCGCACCATGCCCGAAGGCGCCTTCAAGTTCATGATCCAGCTCTCGGCCGGGCTGGTGGTCGGCGCGCTGGTTCTGGTGTTTTCCGTCGGCGGCGTCCTGGAGGCGATCAGGCCGCATTTGCCCAAGCCGCAGAACCTCGGCGCGGGAGCGCTGCTGCTGCTGTTCATGGGCCTGTTTGCCTTGCGCATGGGCTTCGTCCAGAAATCGCTGGCCGAGCAGGCGGCAAAATGGCCGGTCACTGCCGGCCGCATCGATAACTCGGGCCTGCAGGCGCTCCGAAACCATTCTGGCCATGGTCGCTGGCGCACCGTCTTCAAATCCCGCATCGTCTACTCCTATGACGTCGCCGGCCTGCGCTACAGCGCCGATCGTGTGACCTTCGGCGGAACCGTGACGGCTTCGTTGCCCGGCCTCGTCGGCGGCCAGGCACGGCAGTATGTCGAAGGCAGCAAGGTCGACGTCCACTATGACCCCGCCAACCCCGGCTCGGCGGTGCTGGAATGCCGGGTACGGGGGCTCTGGCTGTTATGGATCTGCTCGGCAGGCTTTCTCGGTGGCGCCGCCTTTCTGGTCGGCCTGGTCTGAGGCGCCGGACGCCTTCAACAGCGGACGAGCGGTCCGCTGTCGAAGCCAGGCCAGGTGAACCGCAGCGTGGCCCCATGCCTGACGATATGGATGACACGCGCGAACGGCTCCTCGATCGACGGGTCGGAACCGTAGCATTGGCTGGCATGCACCACCCAACCGGTCGAGCTTTTGCGAAATGTCGCCTGCTCGCAGCCGAGATCGGGGAACGACAGCGACGCCTGGTCCACTGTGAACACAGTCTCGCGTTGGATGTCGGGAGCCGCGTGGCAGTTCAGCCTGTCGCTAGACCATGTCCCAACATAAGGCGGCGCCGCCAGCGCGGAGCCACCGGCGAATGCGGATATTGCCGTCGTCATCACCAAACGCCGCATCACCACTCCTTCGATCAGTGCGCTCGACCATACAGGCTGGTGGGATTTTGCGTGGACAAGTTTTGTCCAGGAGCGGACAAACGCCGCCGTTCCGGATTTTGCTATGCTTTTGCGCGGATGATGCGACTGTGCGGGCCGACTCAACGCTTTCCCAGAGACATTGGATGATCACCCGCATACTGGCCTTTTTCCTCCTGGGCCTGCTCGGCCCGATGCAGGCGGCCTTGGCAAAAGAATGCCTCCTGAGTCACGCCACCTATCAGGAGCCGCGCTCGGGTGCCGTCGTGCAATTCCGGCCGCTCGCCAACGAGCCGGCGGCGCTGACGGCCGAAGTGTTTTCGCTGGCCGTGCCCAAAGCCGGCACGAGCCTGCCCGCCGACATCACCTGGACCAACGGCAAGAATTCCTTCCCGCTCGGCACCATTCGCCACGCCTGCACCGACGACGACCGGGAAGGCGGCCTGCAGGACGGTAGCGGATTGTGCAGGCTATGGGAGGGCCAGGTCTATGCCTTGACCGGCGGCGGCGCCGAGCAGTTGAATTCGCGCGAAGCGACACCGGCGCCGAGAGGGCTGCTCTTGCCCGGTTTCGGCGTGGCTTTCACCGAAGGAGCCGATTTCGCCAATGCCAATCCAGGCGGTTCGGCCTGGGACGCCTTCATTTTAACAGGATGCAGCGATGAATAGCGTGCGATCGACCATCTGGGCCAGTGCCCTGCTTGCATCCGCGACGATACCAGCCATGGCGGACGAGCCGGCGCCGTCGCGCCCGCCCATCGACAAATGCGCCTGGGAAAAATTGTCTGACAAAACTGTCGGGCTGGCCGCCTGGACGCAGCGCTGCGATTTCGGCTTCCGCCAGATCCATTTCGAATTCGCCGGCAAAGCGCTCGCCATCAAATACAGCGACGGCGG
>NZ_RZQA01001055.1:0-1888 GCF_004022915.1 Mesorhizobium sp. M7A.F.Ca.US.006.04.2.1 | reverse complement strand
CCCGTCGAGCTGGCAGACGATGAGGCCCTGCTCCTCGATATAGGTCAACAGGCGCCGGGCGCGGCGCAGCGAGTGCGAGCCGTAGGCGCGGGCGATCGCGGCGTCGCTCGGGCAAGGCCAGCCCTCCTTCGCCGCGCGGGCAATCATCATGAACACGCCCTGCATGTCGTCGGGCAGCAGCGACGCGCGGACGGAAACGTCCCGCCATGCGTCGTCCTGCGTCGTCTCTGACCCAAGGCCGGCCCGGGCGCGCGTCAGCATGCGGCGGAACTCCGGCAGGTCGGGCACGACCGAGGCCAGGCCTTCGATGCGGCAGCGGACCACGAACTCCTGATAGAGTACCCCGATTACGCGAAAACCGGCGTCGGGCTGCGCCAGGATGGCGCGCAGCACGCGGTCCACGCGCTCGCGGCGCTCGGCCAGATCCTCGGCGCTGACTTGCGGCTCCGCCGGTTCGGGGCGGATTTCCAAGGCCGCCGACTTCGCCGCCATCAACTGGTCGAGCAGGTCCGGCGACGCCGGGCGGCGCGGCGTGCGCACCGTTTCGGGCGGCGGCGCCGCCAGGATGATCGCGCGTGCATCCTCGAGTGCTGCTTCCGGCATCGCCATCAGCCGCGGCGTTCCGTTGCGCGGGCTCGTATCCGTCGGGCCGATGCGCAGGCCCAGCGGACGGCGCGACAGCGCCGGGCCGAGCGCCATGAACTGCCCGCGTTCCAGATCGCGAAACGCCTCCGCCTGGCGCCGCTCCATGCCCAGAAGGTCGGCGGCACGCGCCATGTCGATATCGAGGAAGGTGCGGCCCATGAGGAAGTTGGACGCCTCGGCGGCGACGTTCTTGGCGAGCTTTGCCAGCCGCTGGGTGGCGATGATGCCGGCCAGCCCGCGCTTTCGGCCACGGCACATCAAATTGGTCATCGCGCCGAGCGAGAGCTTTCGCGCCTCGTCGGAAACCTCGCCGGCCACCGCCGGCGCGAACAGCTGCGCCTCGTCCACCACCACCAGCATCGGGTACCAGTGGTCACGGGCGACCTCGAACAGCCCGCCGAGGAAGGCGGCGGCACGCCGCATCTGGTTCTCGGCGTCGAGCCCTTCGAGATTGAGCACGGTGGAGACGCGATGCATGCGCGCCCGCTCGCCTGCCGCCTGCAGGCCGCGCTCGGTATGCTGCTCGGCATCGATCACCAGATGGCCGTAACGGTCGCCCAGCGAAACGAAGTCGCCCTCGGGATCGATGATGGTCTGCTGCACCCAGGGCGCGCTCTGCTCCAGCAGGCGCCGCAGCAGATGCGACTTGCCGGAGCCCGAATTGCCCTGCACCAAAAGGCGCGTCGCGAGCAGTTCCTCGAGATCCAGCTTCGCCGGGGCGCCTGCGGTCGTCTGTCCCATCTCGATCGCAACGGTCATCTCGACTCAGGCGCTCCTTTCGCAGACGGGCTTATCAACTGGGTCACGGCCCGTCGAGCGTGCATGACCGCCCGCGGCGTGTTGCGCACAACTGTGCAGGCACCGTCTGGAGGGGTCATCAGCCGATGCCTGGCGCAAACTTTGGGTTGACCCCTTCGGACCACGAGGCGACACTCCTCCCAACGCTACGAGTGCGAGGAGGAATGCGATGGACGAGCCCGAACGGTGGCGCCACATGTCGACGGCGCCGAAGGACGGCAGCCGCATCCTGGTCACTGTGCGTCCGTCCGAGCAGGGACCGGCGGAAGTCGACCTTGCCTATTGGTCGCGTGCCGACCAGTTCGCCTCGGAAGGCTGGCGCGCGTCGGACTCTTCGCCCGGGCGCGTCATCGAATACGCCGACCCGGAACTGAAATGCTGGATGCCGCTGCCCACCGCCAACCTTAGCCGCGCGTCGATGCCGGCGCCCTGGGAAGGTGAAGAC
>NZ_RZQA01001054.1:0-1896 GCF_004022915.1 Mesorhizobium sp. M7A.F.Ca.US.006.04.2.1 | reverse complement strand
CGCCAGAATCAGCGGCATCGCGACAGCCATCCCAGCCATCATCAGTGCGCCACCGCCGCCGCCGCCGCCTCGTCGATGAGCCGGCCGGTGCGGAAGCGCTCGATGGTGAAGGGCGCATTGATCGGATGCGGATCGTCTTTGGCGATGGTGTGGGCAAAGACATGGCCCGAGCCCGGCGTCGCCTTGAAGCCGCCCGTGCCCCAGCCACAATTGACATAAAGCCCGGGCACCGGCGTCTTGGCCAGGATCGGCGAGCGGTCGGGCGTGACGTCGACGATGCCGCCCCACGAGCGCAGCATCTTCATGCGCGTGAAGATCGGGAACATCTCGCAGATGGCGTCCAGCGTGTGCTGCAATATGTGCAGGCCGCCGGTCTGCGAATAGGAGACATACTGGTCGGTGCCGGCGCCGATCACCAGCTCGCCCTTGTCGGACTGCGAGATATAGGCGTGCACCGTGTTCGACATGACCACGCAGGGCACCACCGGCTTGACCGGTTCCGACACCAGCGCCTGCAATGGATAACTCTCCAGCGGCATGCGCACGCCGGCCATGTTCATGATCACTGAGGAATGGCCGGCGGCAACGACGCCGACCTTCTTGGCACCGATGAAGCCGCGCGTCGTGTCGACGCCCAAAACCGCGCCATTGGCCGCCCGCTTGACCCCGGTGACCTCGCAATTCTGAATGATATGGACGCCGCGCGCCGAGGCGCCGCGCGCATAGCCCCAGGCAACCGCATCGTGGCGCGCCGTGCCGCCGCGCCGCTGCAGCGCCGCACCGACCACCGGATAGCGCGCATCCCTGGAGGTGTTGAGCGGCGGGCAGAATTCCTTCGCCTGCTCCGGCGTCAGCCACTCATTGTCGATACCGTTCAGCCGGTTGGCGTGCACGTGGCGCTTCAGCACCTGCACGTCGTGCACATTGTGCGCGAGCATCATGACGCCGCGCGCCGAATACATGACGTTGTAGTTGAGCTCCTGGCTCAGCCCATCCCACAGCTTCAGTGCATGGTCGTAGATGCCGGCGCTCTCGTCATAGAGATAGTTGGAGCGGATGATGGTGGTGTTGCGGCCTGTGTTGCCGCCGCCGAGCCAGCCCCTTTCCAGCACCGCGACATTGGTGATGCCGTGAACCGTGGCGAGGTAATAGGCGGTGGCCAGGCCATGGCCGCCGGCGCCGACGATGATGACGTCGTATTCTTTCCTGGGCTCAGGCGAGGACCACTGTTCTTCCCAGCCCTTGTGGCCGCGCATGGCTTCACGGGCGATGGCGAATACCGAATATTTCTTCAACGTCCCAACCTCGCCCCAAAAAGGCTTCGCGAATGGCGGCCGGCGTTCAGTCGGTCCCGGCGCGCGAGGTGTATCACTAGCGAAACAGCGCTTCCACCCTTGCGCTGTTTGCGACGGCGCTTGCCGTTTTGCGCCGTGGTGAAAAAGACGCATCCGGCGCGTCGGCGCTTTCCAGCATCTTGGCGGGTATCGGGTGGCTCGCCTGGCCTCGATCTGCGACCAAGCATCCCAACTGCCGGTCAAGCCGGCGCGAAGAAAAGGATGCAAAAATGTTCGCACTCGCAAACAAGATCGCCATCGTCACCGGCGCCAGTTCCGGCATCGGCCGCGCCACGGCAAAACTCTTCGCGGAGGAAGGCGCCAAGGCCATCGTCGCCGCCCGCCGCCAGGCCGAGCTCGACGCGCTTGTCGCCGAAATCGCGGATGCCGATGGCATCGCCATCGCGCTTGCCGGCGATGTCCGCGACGAAGCCTACGCAAAGGCCCTTGTCGATCTGGCGGTCGAAAAATTCGGCGGGCTCGACATCGCCTTCAACAATGCCGGCGCTGTCGGCCTGATGGGACCGATAGCCGAACTGCCGCTGGAAGGCTGGCGCGAGAC
>NZ_RZQA01001053.1:0-1897 GCF_004022915.1 Mesorhizobium sp. M7A.F.Ca.US.006.04.2.1 | reverse complement strand
GTCTCGGCGAAGAAATTATCCGGCATCCGGTCGAGCACCAGCCGACCGACCGGAATTGGTTCGAGAACCTCTTCGGGAATGATCTTCGTTGCGTCCAGGATATCGAAGTCAAAACTGTCGGCAAACGCCTGATCGAACAGTTGCACCGTCAACTCCCATTCCGGGAAATTGCCGGCCTGTATGGCCTCCCACAGATCGCGGCGATGGAAGTCGGGATCGGCGCCGTTGATCTTGACCGCCTCGTTCCAGACCACCGATTGCATGCCGAGCTTGGGTTTCCAGATGAACTTGACGAAGGTGGATTCGTCCTTGGCGTTGACGAGGCGGAACGTGTGCACACCAAAGCCTTGCATGAAGCGGAAGGAACGCGGGATGGCGCGATCCGACATGATCCACATGACCATGTGCATCGATTCCGGCATCAGGCTGATGAAGTCCCAGAAATTGTCGTGCGCCGTCTGTGCCTGCGGAAAAGCACGGTCGGGCTCCTGTTTGGCGGCGTGGATCAGATCGGGAAACTTGATGGCGTCCTGGATGAAGAAGACTGGAATGTTGTTGCCGACCAAATCCCAATTGCCTTCCTTGGTGTAGAGCTTGACCGCAAAGCCGCGCACGTCGCGGGCGAGATCGAACGAGCCCTTGTTGCCGGCAACCGTCGAGAAACGAACGAATGCCGGCGTCTTTTCACCAGCTCGCTGGAAAATGTCGGCACGTGTGTATTTGGCCAGTGAGTCGTAGGTCTCGAAATGACCATGCGCGCCATAGCCGCGGGCATGGACGACCCGTTCCGGGATGCGTTCGTGGTCGAAGTGGAAAATCTTCTCGCGAAAGTGAAAGTCTTCGATCAGCGATGGTCCGCGTTCACCGATCCGCAATGTGTTTTGGTCGTCGGAGACAGGCGTTCCGAGCGCCGTGGTAAGGACAGGCGTGTCGTCTTCCGCGATCTGGTGCAACTCGCCGCCATTTCCGCGCGCGCTATTCTGATCCAGTCCACTTGCCGATTGGCGAGCGGAGGGGCGAGCGGATTTGGCCATGACAGGTCCTCGATCGATACTGGAAGGTTGAAGTGGCAAGCCATCAAACTGCCGGTGAACGGCTTTGTTCCCGTAAAAAAGCGGACGCTGTAGATACCACTGTCGAAGGAGGCGTCACTGCTGCGGCGATGGTATGCGTCGATCGCATGACAGATATCTCCGCCCGCGAAGAATTATGAAGAGTTGTCTCCAGCAAGAGGAACGAACCAAACTTCCATGCATTTAGCTGAGGCTGCGTTCACACACTCTTTCTGCTGGGAGCTGGACCATTGTCATCCGGAGGCTGCCTTTTGGCCGACCAGGAAACCAATGAAGTTTCCATCGTTGACCTGATACCCGCCCTGCGGGCATTCGCCCGCACCTTCTGCCGCGTCCCCGACGATGCTGACGATCTCGTGCAGGAGACACTGACCAAGGGTCTCGCCAACATCGACAAGTTCGAACCCGGTACGCGAATGAAGTCGTGGCTCTTCACCATCATGCGCAACACCTATTATACCCGGGTCAAGATCGCTGCCCGGGAGGCGCCAGGCCTGCTCGACTGCGCCTCTTCGAGACCAATTTCGGAAGCCACCCAGGAATGGACCGTTCAGAGCAGGGAAGTTCACGGCGCCATTCAAAGACTGCCTGAACACCAACGCGAGGTGCTGATGCTGATCGGCGTTTTGGGAGTGAGCTACGAGGAAACCGCCGACATATGCGGTTGCGCGGTCGGGACGGTCAAAAGCCGCCTGAACCGTGCGCGCGCCAACATCCTTGAACTCCTAGGGGAGAGTTCGCTGGAGACATTGATGGAGAGGAGAAACCAGCTGTCGGACGGTCAGCTCGACGTCGAGGTCGACAGCCGCAGATAGTCAATTGTT
>NZ_RZQA01001052.1:0-1898 GCF_004022915.1 Mesorhizobium sp. M7A.F.Ca.US.006.04.2.1 | reverse complement strand
GCCGGGGATCGTAAGTCCGCTCGGGCTGCTGGTATCGAATGCGATCGCCGCCAGCGGCACGGCTGTAACGGCGGCGCCCCCCCGACCAAGTCCTGCCGCCAGGCCGTTGGAGCCGGTGTCCACTTTGTCGCTGACGATCAGGATGCGAGGGATCATGTGGCCTCTCGGGTGCGGGAATGTCGGCGGCGCGAGCGATTCCAGGCCCTCATGGCAGCGTCCGCGGCAGGGCTGCACGGAAGGCAGTCGCCGGGCGGGCGAATGACAGACGAATCCCTTTGCACCGCCATGCCCTAGCCGAGACTCCGTTCGAGCATCTTCAGATCACGCCGACCGGCGCGAAAAGTATCGCCGGTTTCGATCGCTGTCACGATCACTTCAGCCGGGCTGAACAGCAACGGGTCGATGGCATAGAAATCGCCCTTGAACCGCGTGAAGATCTCGGCGAAGGGTTGGCCGTAGTCCCGTGAGGCGCTGCTGGGAAGTTTTTCCGCGAGTTTGCCAGCCTCCTTCGCCGATCCTTTGACGAAGAGCTGGACGCTGCCGCCATAGATGATGGCATCGTTGGTTCGGCCCATAGCGGTCAGGAAATCCGGATGGGGGGCGGGGATCGGCGCCGTTCCGATGCCGTCGACAACGTTTTCCAGCGGGAATTTGAGATCGTTGATCTTGTGCAGGGCAACCTCGAGCGCGCGCGCCACGATCTGCACGCCGCCGGCAAGGCTTTGTGTCGGCGCGTAGAGGAAGGTGAGCTTTTCCGTCGCCAGTCCAGTTGCCTTGCTCACTTTCTCAACGGTCGCGCGGGGAGGCGGTTCGGCCGTCTCAAGGATAAGCACCGCGGACGATGCGATGTCATGATAGGAAAGTGTTTCGAACAGCGGTTCGACCCGGGCGAGGGCCCGCGCAGGCCCAGATCCCATCGCGAAATAGTCCTGGCCAGACAGGTTCCAGCCCGCATACTGGCTGCCCAGGCAGGCCAGCACCGGCTGCGAAGATCGCGCTTCGACGGTGAACGGCCATTGCTGTGACGCGCGATCCATGAATACCGAAACGCTGCCGAGACCGCCCATCGCAGCCTCAGCCATGCGCATCCCGGCCTCGACGCTGCCGACGGTCTTGGCGCCGGCATCGATCAGGCGCTCGCCCAATGCTCCCTTGGAAACGACGATACGCAGGCGTTCGGCGTCGCCGATCATGCCGTCAACGATGCGCTGTGCATTGTCGTTCAGGAATGCCGAACCGTCTTTCATGTCCGGTCTCCTTCCCATTGGAGTTGCAATTGGCTGGCTTGTCCCTTGATGAGCCGCTTGGTCGATTGGGCGCTCGGACCGCGCGCGAAGACCGTGCAGACAGGGTCGCCGGCAATCAGACGGGTGCCAGCCGACTGTTGGTCCGCTGTCCATTCAGGCCAGGCAATCGACGGAAAGTGAGTGATTGGCGTCGCGGCGTAGGTCACCATCGACGCCATCGAATCGACGAAGCGCGGCAAGCGGAAGACCTGACCCGTCGCGGCGCGCAGATGCGCTTCGATCAATGGCGCGTCAACATCGTCGAAAATGTCGAGGGTGGCGCCCGGCCTCGGATTGATCTCGATGAACGTGTAGCCATCCGGTCCGCGGATCAGATCGGCGCTGCACAATCCAAGCAGGCCGGCGCGCCGCGTCAGACTTGAGAGCCAGCCGCCGATGACCGCCGCCTGTCTGCGATCGAAGCGTCTCAACCGTACGGCGCCGCCGTAGCGATAGGGCGCTGTGGGGGCGGGAGACGTCCATTGGTGGCTGAAACCCACGAGGTGCGCGGTTTGACCATTGCCGACGAACAGGGCCGAGATGCTGCGACCGGCAACGAAGCGCTGGAAATAGCGGCCGGCGGACGGGCTTTCTCCGGCTGCTCGTCTGACG
>NZ_RZQA01001051.1:0-1901 GCF_004022915.1 Mesorhizobium sp. M7A.F.Ca.US.006.04.2.1 | reverse complement strand
GGTAGCGACGGTGGGCAATGCCATGCGCGGGTGGACGTTAGCAGCGGAAAGTATGCCAGCTAGCCCGGGTTCCGACGGCTGCGTGCCGGTTCGACGATTGGCCGCCACTTGATGCCTCCACACTGCCACTGCCATGATCAAGGATATTTAGCTGGCGTGCAACTGTTGCATCTTCGCGCATGGGCAGCCCGACGACGCGCTTGCCAGCCCCAACAGGAAAGCCGGACGGGCAATTTGTGGTGATGCGTCAGCTCGATTCATTTCGCGACATAGGTCCGGCAATAGTATAGCGATGTTTCCGAGCGGAGGCAGAGCGCCTCCAGATCGGCCACAAGCCTTGTTCCATCCTATCGCCAATATCGAAGACGCGCAGACGCTGGCGCAGGCGATCGTCAACACGATTGCCGAGCCCTTCCTCGTGCTCGATGAGCAGTTTCATGTGCTGGCGGCCAGCCGCTCCTTCTATCAGACTTTCAAGGTCGACCCCGAAGAGACAAACGGCGCCCTGCTCTATGCGCTCGGCGACGGCCAATGGGACATCCCGGCACTGCGCCTGCTCCTGGAGACCATCATCCCTGAGAAGACCGCGATGGACGGCTTCGAGGTCGAGTGTGATTTCCCCAATATCGGCCAGCGCACGATGCTGCTCAACGCGCGCAAGGTGCTCTACGACCACAGTTCGGCCGTCACCATCCTGCTCGCCTTCAACGACATAACGGCGCGCCGCGTCATCGAGCGGGAGAAGGAAGAGCTTTTCGGCCGCACCGAGGACCTGCTGCGTCAAAAGGATGTGCTGCTGCGCGAGATGGAGCACCGGGTTGCCAACAGCCTGCAGATCATCGCCAGCATCCTGCTGCTGAAGGCGCGCTCGGTCTCCTCGGAGGAGAGCCGCCAGCACCTGAGGGATGCCCATCAGCGGGTGCTGTCGGTGGCTGAAGTGCAGCGTCATCTCCATACCTCGGCGGGTATCGACGAGATCGATGTCGGCTCCTATTTGCCGAAACTGTGCAGCAGCCTGGCATCGTCGATGGTCGGGGATGCCCAGCCGATCAAGGTCAACGTCACGGCGCAGGGCGCCAGGATAGACTCGCAGAAGGCGGTGAGTCTCGGCCTGATAGTCACCGAGCTTGTCCTCAACGCGATCAAATATGCCTTCCCTTTGGAGAAGGCGAAGGCGTTGATCCAGGTGACCTACGAGACCGATGGCAGCGACTGGAAGCTGACGGTCTCGGACAATGGAGCCGGCAAAGCCGCCGTCGAGGCGCCAAGCGGGGGCCTCGGAACCGCCATTATCGAGGCGCTGGTCAAGCAGCTCGAGGCCAAAGTGGAGATCATCAGCGACGCCGGCGGCACCAGCGTGTCGGTGACCAGGGCGACGTTCACCTCACGCATACCGCGGGCGGCGTAGCCTTTGCACGACATTCGGGCCAGTTCCGCCAGCCGTGGAACCACTCGCTGCCGCTTCGCTCCGCTGCCGCTTCTCCAGCCGGCCTCTCTTAGCTGAACAGCCGATGCCAGTCGCGCCGGCGGCTCAGCGCTCGCACCGAGTGACGAGAATCTCGCATCGCAAGTGCAATTTGTCGTCCTGTACCCGAAGTGACGTTCGGGGTCGTGTTGGCAGCAATAGTCGTCGCACTCTTAAGTCGTGAAAGCCGTTTTAACTCCGCCGCACCATTAACGGTCATTTCGCTTCTCCCAGAGTATTGGGCACGCATAAAAATAATTCCAAGCGACAGCTTGCCGGAATGTACAGCATATAAAGTTCGCATTCCCTTGAAGCGCAGACGGAACCACAACGCGATTAAATCGTTTTAAAGTCATAAGGGACGTCAACCACCCCTTCAAGGAGAAGAAATGATAAAGATCGTATCGGGTTTGCTGGCGGCCACATTGTCAGTGTC
>NZ_RZQA01001050.1:0-1901 GCF_004022915.1 Mesorhizobium sp. M7A.F.Ca.US.006.04.2.1 | reverse complement strand
AACACCCCCCTCTGTCCTACCGGACATCTCCCCCTCAAGGGGGGAGATTGGCAGCTTCGGCGCTGACGCCCATCTTGCGACGTTGAAAATTGGTGAAAGTGGAGATGGCGGCCAATCTCCCCACTTGAGGGGGAGATGCCCGGCAGGGCAGAGGGGGGCGCTCCGGAACGCAAGCCTAGGGTTCCTTTTCGCTCTTCTAAGCCTCCTCTTCCTCCCCTTCACCGCCCTCGCGGCCGATCTCCCGGCGCTGACCGGCCGTGTCGTCGACAATGCCGGCATCATCGACGCCGCGACCAGGGCGGCGCTGACCCAAAAACTCGCCGATTTCGAGACAAAAGGCTCCGACCAGATCGTCGTCGCGACGATTCCCAGCCTCGATGGCGAGGAGATCGAGCCTTACGCCAACCGGCTGTTCCGCTTCTGGAAGCTCGGCCAGGCGAAGGAAAACAATGGCGTGCTGCTGCTGGTGGCCCCGAACGACCGCAAGATGCGCATCGAGGTCGGCTATGGGCTGGAAGGCACGCTGACCGACCTGCACACCAAGCTGATCATCGAAAATGACATGGTGCCGGCCTTCCGCGCCGGGGACTTCTCGGGCGGTATCAGCAAGGCCGTCGACGACATGGTCATGGTGCTGGAAGGCAATCCGGAGGAGCTGGAGGCGCGCGGCGAGCGCAACCAGCAAGCGCCTTTCGATTCCGACGACCTGTTCTTCGCCGTCTTCATCAGCATCTGGGCGATCATCTTCTTCGGCAGCATTGCGGCTTCCGTGCTGCCGCCGATCTTCGGCCAGAAGCTTGGCCCCGGCCGCTACCGCTGGCTTGGCATGACCTTCGAGCCAAGCCGGCGATCCTCCAGTGGCGGCTGGTCGTCGGGGAGTTCCGGCGGCGGCTGGTCTTCGGGGTCAAGCGGCGGTGGAGGTTTTTCCGGCGGCGGCGGTTCGTCCGGCGGCGGCGGCTCGTCGGGAAGCTGGTGATGGCATGATGGTATCCAGCATCAGCCTGTCGAAACGCGACCGCCTCGCCTCGGCCGTCCTGATTGCTGCGGTCGTGCTGTTCTCCTGCGTCATGGCCTACGCGACCGACTTGCCGGCGCTGACCGGCCGTGTCATCGACAATGCCGGCATCATCGACGCCGCGACCAAGACGGCGCTGACGCGGAAGCTCGCCGACTTCGAGACGAAAGGTTCCGACCAGATCGTCGTCGCGACGATTCCCAGCCTCGATGGCGAGGAGATCGAGCCCTACGCCAATCGGCTGTTCCGCTTCTGGAAACTTGGCCAGGCGGGCGAGAACAATGGCGTGCTGCTGCTGGTTGCCCCGAACGACCGCAAGATGCGCATCGAGGTCGGTTATGGGCTGGAAGGCACGCTGACCGACCTGCACACCAAGCTCATCATCGAGAATGACATGGTGCCGGCCTTCCGCGCCGGGGACTTCTCCGGCGGCATCAGCAAAGCCGTCGACGACATGGTCATGGTGCTGGAGGGCAATCCCGAAGAACTGGAAGCGCGGGGCAAGCGCAATCCCGCCGATGACGGCACGTCCATCGATCCGATCTTTGCCGTGTTCCTGATGCTGTGGGCGACGATGTTCTTCGGCGGGATGGCGATGGCGTTCCTGCCGCCGATGTTCGGCACGAAATTGTCGCCGGGCGTGTACAAATGGCTGGGCATGACGTTTCGTTATGGCCGCGGGCCGAGCGGGTACTCGGGCACTGGCTGGACAACCGGTTCGTCGTCGGGCGGCGGGTGGTCTTCGGGTTCGGGCAGTGGCTGGCCCTCGGGGTCAAGCGGCGGTGGCGGATTTTCCGGCGGTGGCGGATTTTCCGGTGGCGGCGGCTCGTCGGGTGGTGGCGGTTCTTCAGGAAGCTGGTGAGACAGATCATGGCAACACGACCAA